>JBEPVJ010000109.1:0-6497 GCA_041691095.1 Gemmatimonadales bacterium | reverse complement strand
CGACGTAATCCTACCCCATCCAGAATGATCTTCAGCCGGTGCATGTAGGTGTGCCGGGTCAGCACCTCTCGCCGCGCACTCACACCGGTCAGCTCCGCCGTCGGCAGATCCTGCAGGGCAGCCGCGACCGTGGCCCGCAAGCCATCAGCATCGTGAAACACCATCAGATCCCGCCCTGGCTTGAAATGCCGGGTCAGGTCTCCGCGATAGTCCACGACTTGGGGGACCCCGATCGCTGCGACTTCGAACAGCCGCTGGTTGACGCAGGCCTCACCGTCACCATTCCCGCCGGCAGTATGGTGGATGTTCACCGCCACCGAGGCACCGCCATACGCCCGCACATAGTCCTCGGTGCTCGGTACCTCTCCACGGCAATAGTCCCGCAGTGAGGTTCGCCGCCACCCCGGGCCCCAGAGCGCCAGTCCGAACTCCACCAGCCCGCTGAGCAGCGCCTCACGCCGGGCGGTGGCCGAGCCGGCGAAGACAACGTTGGCGCGGTACTGATCCTTGGACCGGAGCGGGCGATAGACCGAGGGATCCGCGGCGGCCGGAACGACTTCCACCGGGCGGCGCAGCGCCACTTCGAGTTTCGTCGCGACGTCCGATCCGGAGACAAATACCGCGTCATACGCCGGCGACAGGCGGATCACATCATCGGCGGTGCGCATGTCATCGGGAAACCAATTGACCCAGGGAATCCCGGTGTCGCGCCGCAACATCTCGACGGTGGCGGCTTCGAGCTCGTGCCCCCCGATCACCAGCACCAGCCGGGCGTGCACCGTCTCCACGGCCTTGCGGAGCCGCGAGCGCAGGTCGCTGCCGGTCAGGCGCCCGATCAAGCCCGGCCGCTTGAGCAGGTCGAAGGCGTCCACTTTGCATCCCAGCCGCTCCAGCGCGCGGCAGCGCTGCGCGGCGTGGGCATGCACCCCGTCGTCGAACGCCGCGACGACCAGTACCGATGGCGGGGTCATGCCATCACCTCGGCCCCGCGAAATTGCAGATCGTAGAGCCGGCGATAGAGTCCGTTCTCGGCCAGCAGCGCGCTATGGCTTCCCTGCTCCACCAGGCGACCTCCATCCAATACCAGGATCTCATCGGCGTCGAGTACCGTGGCGAGGCGATGGGCCACCACCAGCACGGTGCGATCCTTCATCAAGCGCTCGATGGCGGTCTGCACCAGTCGCTCGGATTCGGTGTCCAGCGCGCTGGTGGCCTCGTCGAGCAGCAGAATGGGCGGATCGCGCAGCAGGGCGCGCGCAATCGCGATGCGCTGCCGTTGTCCGCCCGAGAGGCGGGTGCCCCGCTCACCCAGCAGTGTGTCATAGCCCTGGGGAAGCTGGACGATGAAGTCGTGCGCGTTGGCGGCGCGCGCCGCCGCCGCCACCGATTCCGGGCTCGAACCCGGCCGGCCGTAGGCGATGTTGGCGCGCACCGTATCGTTGAGCAATACGGTGTCCTGGCTCACCACGCCGAGCAGCGATCTCAATGAGGCCCGCGTGAGGGTCGGCAGCGACACCCCGTCGAGGCGCACTTCGCCCGATACTGGATCATGAAAGCGGGGCAGTAGCTCGAGCAGCGTGGTCTTGCCCGCGCCGGACGGTCCGACGATGGCCGTGACGCTGCCCTTGGGCACGGCAAACGACACATCAACCAGCACCGGGTTGCCCGATTGATAGGCGAAGCTCACCCGGTCGAAGACGATGTCCCGGTCGAACGTCGCGACGCGCGCGTCGCTGGCGTCGACTTCGACCGCAGGCTCGTCCAGAATTCCGAACACCCGTTCGGCACTGGT
The DNA here is from genome assembly GCA_041691095.1 of Gemmatimonadales bacterium. GTDB lineage: Bacteria > Gemmatimonadota > Gemmatimonadetes > Gemmatimonadales > GWC2-71-9 > JABFSM01. The sequence continues at coordinate 4,705 of JBEPVJ010000109.1, read as the reverse complement.
AACCGCGATGGCCCAGGACGCCGGAAACTGGGAAATCGATTTGATCGGCGACATGATCTTGAGTGCCGCCACCAGGAAGCCTATAGTGGCGCCGGCACCCAGCGTCACCCCGGTAACGGAGGGATTGGAGGCCGCCCAGATGATCAGGATCAGCAGCAGCCCGCCAAACATCTCGCTGACCGGGCTGGTCATCGAGGAATACCGCTGGGTGCGCTGTACCCGCTTCCGGTACCGGCTGGCCTGATCGGCGAAAATCCTGGATTCGACCTCCTCGCCGCCGTACGCGCGGATCAGCTTCATCGCCCCGAGCCGCTCCGTCACCGTCGCGGTGAGCTCGGCCTGCTCCTGGTGCCAGAGCCGCGAGTGCCGCCGCAACCGGGTCAGCAGCGCCCGGATTCCCAGCACCAGTACCGGCGCGGCGGCGAGTGTGATCAGGGTGAGCCGCGGCGAGATGAACGCCATGATGGCGATGGTCGTGGCGATCACCACCCCGTTCTGGAACAGCGCGGCCAGCGACGCGGTCACCGCCTGCTTCACCCGGTCGGCATCGACCATCACACCGGAGATGAGCTGCCCAGCGCGAGTGCGCTGGAAAAAATCGAGGTCCAGGGTGAGGAGATGGCGATAGAGCTTGATCCGGAGGTCGCGCACCAGCCCTTCCTGCACCGCGACGGAGAGCTGATTGGCGGCGTACTGCATGACATTCTTGATGACCAGCGCCAGCAGCAGCACCCCCACGAGCCGCGCCGCCGCATCGCGCGGCGCGATCCCCGCGATCAGGGGGCCCATGATGCGGTCGGTGCCGCGCTCGAGCATGGTACCCTGCCCCGCCAGCGCCCCCGCGGTGCCGAACAGCGCCTTCAGCAGGGGCACCAGAATCACGACGGTGACCCCGTCGAGCAGCGAGGCGAGCAGCGTGGCCGCCAGGCCCAGCAGGAAAAGCCCCCAGTATGGTTGTGCCGCTCTCAGGAGCCGCCACGCGGTGCGATCGGCCATACGGAGAAGCTAACGCGCTGGCGACCCCATTTCACATGGCTACATTCCCGCCGTGCCACCCGACATCCTCATTGTCCGGTTCAGCGCCATCGGAGACATCCTCCTCATGACGCCGCTGCTGCGCGCTCTGCGCCGCCGCCACCCCGACGCGCGCATCACCGTGGTCACCCGGACCGCGCTGGCCCCGCTGCTGGCCCACAATCCCAGGGTCACCGAGGTCGTGGGATGGGATGAAAGCCAGTCGCTCACGGAACTCGGACGATCGCTCCGGGGGCGCGGATTCAGCCACCAGCTCGATCTGCATGGCAGCCTGCGCAGTCTTGCACTCCGGCGCCACGTGGGCGGCCGCTGGAGCAGTTACCCCAAGCACCGCGTCGCCCGGACGGTACTCATCCGAACCAAGCGGAATGTTTACCGCGACGCCCGTCCCATTGCCGAGCGGTACTTCGATGCCGCCATCACGCTTGACGTGATGCCCGATGACGCTTCGCTCGAGATGTTCCTCCCACGCCCTACGCTCAACGCGGCCGAAGAATTCCTCATGGCACAGGGGATCGGCGCGGTCCGCCAGCTCATCGCCGTGGCGCCGGGCGCCGCGCACTTTACCAAGCGATGGCCGCTGCATCACTGGACGGCCCTGGTCCGCCGCCTGATCGAGAACGGGAACGACATCGTGGTGGTCGGTGGTCCCGAGGATCGCGATGTGGCCGCCGCCCTGGTAGACGCGGGTGAAGGGCACGCGGTCAGCGCCGCGGGACGGTTCGATCTGCCAGGATCGGCCGCGCTGCTCAAGCGGGCTCGCGCACTCATCTCGGGCGACACCGGCCTGATGCACCTGGCCACCGCGGTCGGCACCCCGGTCGTGGCCCTCTTCGGGCCGACGGTCGAGCCCTTCGGATTTTTTCCCTATCACGCCAAGGCGACGGTGGTACAACGCGAGCTGTATTGTCGCCCCTGTTCGGCCCACGGCGGTCCAAAGTGCCCCGAGGTCCACCACCGCTGTCTCCAGGATGTGGCGCCCGACGACGTGCTGGAAGCCCTGCGGAAGTTGCCCCGATGAGCCTGCTGAGTCCTGGAGGCGCCGCGCTGGTGAGGCTCATGGGTGAGATGCCGCGGGGACCACGGCGCGAGGGTGTCTTCGCCCTCTGGCTGACATTGCGCGTGGCCGAAGACCTTCTGCTGCTGCCGCCCCAGGCCGATCGGGCGGTAAAGCGCCGTGTAGCGGCGCTCGAGCGCCGGCTCTCCAGCCTGAGCCTGCCGGCACCGCTTCGACGCGCGCTGGTTGCCTCACTCGTCGAGCTAAATGAGCCCCGCCGGGAGAAGGCCGGCCAGGTGCTTCAGCTTCTGGTCGCGCCGGCACGGGAGACGCTCGGCGCCGACGCGGCGGAGGTGTTGAGCCGTGCGGCGCGTCAGGCCGCGGTCCAATCCCGCTGAGCGGGGACCGCCGACGCGGGACCTCCACCAGCTTCCGGATCCGCTCAGTTTCCGAGAATTGCCGGAACCCACCGCCGCTGCCATTATTCATCCCCTGAACGTCTTTGGAGCACACGATGGCCGGCCATAGTAAGTGGAAACAGATCAAGCACAAAAAGGCCGCCACGGACAACAAGCGTTCGGCGGTCTGGGCCAAACGGGTTCGGGACGTCATCGTCGCCGCGAAGGCGGGCGGGGGCGATCCCGCCGGCAACGCCCGGCTGCGCACCGCGATCGAAGCCGCCAAGGCGGTCAATTGCCCGAACGACAACATCGAGCGGGCCATCAAGAAGGGCACCGGGGAGCTCGAGGGTGAGACGTACGACGAGGTGGCCTACGAAGGCTACGGGCCGGGGGGCGCGGCCATCATCATTGAAGCCACCACCGACAATCCCAATCGGACCGTTGCCGAGGTGCGCCATGCCTTCAGCCGTAACAACGGCAATCTCGGTGCATCCAACTCGGTCGCCTGGATGTTCGAGCGCAAGGGCCAGGTCTACATCGACGCCGAGCGCTATCCCGAAGACCAGGCGCTGGAGGATGCGCTGGAGGCGGGCGCCGAGGATTTCATGCGGGACGGCGAGCAGTATGTCGTGAGCACGCTGCCCAGCACTTTTCACGCGGTCCAGGATGCACTTCGGGCCCGGAAATACGTCGTGGAATCCGCCGAGCTGGCGATGGTCCCCCGCAATACCGTCAAGGTGGAAGGCGCCGACGCCTCCAAGCTGCTCAAGTTGATGGAAGTGCTGGAGGATCTGGACGACGTTTCGAAGGTGTTCTCGAACTTCGACATCGACGCGGCGACGCTCGCGGAGGCAGAGGCCTGATCGCGCTCCGCCGGTGAAGGTGCTGGGGATCGACCCGGGCACCGCGACCGTGGGCTACGGCGTGGTGGAGCGGTCCAGGGATCCGGGGCGGGTGCTTCGCCTGATCGAGTGCGGGATCATCCGCACCGGACCGAAGGACTCGCTTTCTCGCCGGCTTCAGATCATTCATGAGGGACTCACCGAGCTTCTCCAGCGGCACCGCCCGGATGTGCTGGCGGTCGAAGGCATCTTCTACGCCACCAACGTGCGCACCACCGTCGTCCTCGGTCATGCGCGAGGCGTCATCCTCCTGGCCGGGGAAGAAGCCGGCGTCGCGGTGATGGAATATTCTCCGGCGCTGGTAAAGAAGGCGGTGGTCGGCCGCGGCGCGGCGCTCAAGCCCCAGGTGGGATACATGGTGGCCAAGCTGCTCAAGCTCGAAGCCCCGCCCCGCCCCGCCGATGCCGCCGACGCGGTGGCCGTGGCGCTGACCCATTTCTTCACGCCGATCCGTCCCCTTCGATGATCGCCACCGTCGCGGGCGTGCTCGCGGACCGGCAGGGCGAGGCGGTCCTGCTCCAGACCGACGGCGGCGTAGGGTACCAGGTGTCGGTCCCGCTCGGCGTATTCGAGCGGCTGCCGGCCCAGGGCGCACGGTGCACGCTGTACACCGAGCTGGTGATCCGCGAAGACGCCTGGACGCTCTACGGGTTCGATACCGTGGTGGAGCGTTCGATCTTTCAGCGGCTCCTCGGTGCCACCGGCCTGGGGCCGCGGCTGGCGCTGGCGATTCTCTCGACGCTGGGCCCCGAGCGGGCCGTGCGCAGCATCCAGGGCAAGGATGTCGCGGCCCTCAGCACCGTCACCGGCATCGGGAAGAAGCGCGCCGAAAAGCTGATCGTGGAGCTGTCCGACCGCTTCAGCGATCTGGCCATCTCGCCGGCGCCGGGACGGGGCCGCCCTGCCGACGAAGCCGCCAAGGCGCTGCAGGCGCTGGGGTATGCCCCGGCGGTGGCCGACGAAGCGGTCCGCGTGGTCCTGGCCGAGTCCCGAACCGACGATGTAGGCGCGCTGGTCAGGCGCGCCCTGCAGCATCTCACTACCCCACGAGGAGGACGGGGATGATCGCTACGTCCGGCAGCCCCCACGTCACCGCCGAATGGCAGTGCACCCGTTGCGGTTCCACCAACCGGAAATTCGTCGCACGCGGGACCACCACGGTGCTCGACAAATGCGTGTCCTGCCATGCCCGGCACGAGGTGACCGCCGGGAGTCGCCCGGTGCGCTGGAACGCGAGAGCGCTCTGACCCGCATCGAAGTCACCACGCCCGCTGCGCTCCCCGACGAGGGCGGCGCCGAGGCGGCCCTCCGGCCGTCGCGGCTCGACGAGTTCGTCGGCCAGGCGGCGCTCAAGGCACAGCTCCAGATCG
>JBEPVJ010000108.1:0-6528 GCA_041691095.1 Gemmatimonadales bacterium | reverse complement strand
GGCTCGCTGTATCCGGCGCTGCACCGACTCGAGGAGCGGGAGTGGATCGAGTCGGAGTGGCGGGTGTCCGAAAACAACCGTCGGGCCAGGTTCTACCGGCTCACCTCCCGCGGGCGGCAGCAGCTCCGCGCCGAGACCGCCACCTGGCTGAGTTTCGTCGAAGCAATGGGCAAGGTGCTCCGGACCAATGAACAACCCGGCTGACCGCGACCTTCGCAAGGAGGTCGACGAGGAGCTGCGCTTTCACCTGGAGATGCATGAGCGCGACCTCCTCGCCGCTGGCCGCGGGCCGGCGGTGGCACGGGAAGAGGCGGAACGAAGGTTCGGCGAGATCCAGCGGGTTCGCGAGGCATGCATCGCCATCGACACCAGGCGCCGGGACCGAGTCCGCCGGCGGGAGGTATTGGGAGACATGTGGCAGGACCTGCGCTTTGCGCTTCGCACGCTGCGGAAGAGTCCCGGGTTCACTCTCGTCGCCGCGCTGTGCATCGGGCTCGGCGTTGGCGTCACCACCACGATCCTGAGTGCGGTGAACGCGATCCTCATCCGGCCGTTGCCCTATCCGAAGGCGGGCGAGCTGGTGGCGGTCTATTCCCGGATGACCCGCGGCACCGAGAGGCTCGGAGGGGTCAACATCTCCCTCGAGGACTACCTGTCCTGGCGGGACGACAACCGGTCATTCGCCCAGCTCGGGATGTACACCTGGAACGCGCTCGCCTTCTCCGGCGAGGGCGATCCCGAGCGCGTCGACGCGGCCGACGTCACCAGCAACCTCTTTCCCTTGTTGGGCGTCGCTCCCATGCTGGGCCGGGGCTTTCTGCCCGAGGAGGAGCACCCGGGCGGGAATCGGGTGATCCTGATCGGCTATCGCCTCTGGAAGCGCCGCTTCGGCGGGGACCCCTCGGTCGTCGGGCGGACCATTGCGGTCGATGGCGGGCCGGTGCAAGTGATCGGTGTGATGCCTCGCGGTTTCGGCTTTCCGGAGCACGGGGAAGCGTGGTTGCCGTTCCACACCGCGAAGGGTATCGAGCCGCGGGGCAATCGTGGCTACGCCGGCGCCATCGGCCGGGTAAGGCCGGGCGTCAGTCTCACCCAGGCGCAGGAAGACCTCGATGTCATTTCCAAGCGGCTGCAGAAGGAATTCCCCCGCGACAATTTCGGCTGGGACGCCGAGGCGATCTCGATGCGGCAGGACCTGGTGGGCGATATGCGGCGTCCGCTTCTCATCTTCCTGGGAGGCGTCGGCTTCCTGCTCCTGATCGTCTGCGCCAACGTGGCCAACCTGATGCTGACCCGGGGCGCGGGGCGGCAGCGGGAAATCGGCGTGCGCGTGGCAATCGGCGCGGGGCGAGGCCGGCTGGTCCGCCAGCTGCTCACCGAGAGTCTGCTGCTCGCCGCGGTCGGCGGGCTGCTGGGACTCGCGCTCGCTGCGGGTGGGATCCGTCTCTTTGCCCTCGCAATTCCCGGGGGCATGCCCTGGTACGCCGACCTCCGCCTCGACGGCGCCACCCTTCTCATTACGCTCGGGCTCAGCGCACTGACCGGAGTTCTCTTCGGGCTGATCCCGGCCTTTCGGAACACCGATATCAATCTGGTCGGCGCTCTGCGCGAAGGAACCGGCGGTTCCGGTGAGGGAAGGCGCCGGGCCCGGCTGCGCAGCACCCTGGTGGTGGCGGAGGTGGCGCTCTCACTGGTGCTGATGATCGGCGCAGGACTTCTGCTCAAGAGCTATCGCGCCCTCACCCGGACCGATCTGGGTTTCGATCCCAGGGGCGTGTTCACCTTCCGGGTTACGCTCTCTGAGCAATACGCGGCGCCGGAGCGCGAGGCGGTGTTCTTCACCGAATTCCTGGACCGGCTCCGGGCCCTCCCCGGCGTGGAACAGGCCGGCTCCGCCAACGGACTTCCCTTCAGCGGATGGGACGTTCAGGCGGAGATGAACGTGGAGGGTCACGCCGAGCACCCGACCGGAAACGAGATGGATGTGCACTACCAGTCCATCACGCCCGGTTTCTTTGAATCGCTGAAGATCCCGATCGTCGCTGGGCGGGGGATTCTCGCCTCCGACCGCGATACCGCCAACCGGGTCGGCGTCATCAACGAAACCCTGGCGAAAAGGGAGTTTCCTGGCGAGAGCCCGCTCGGCAAGCGCATCAAGACTGGCATGCTCGCCGATCGCGCGCCGTGGGTTACCATCGTCGGCGTAGCCAGGGACTATCGGCACTACCGGCTGCCGGCCCCGATGGGCCCGGCGATCTACTACTCCTACTTTCAGCAGCCCACTTTGACCCGCGCCGTCACCGTCAGGACCAGCCGGGTCAATCCCTCCGACCTGACACCCGAGGTAACCCGGGTGCTCAAGGGCATGGACCCCGAGCTGCCGATATATCAGGAGCGAACCCTGGAAGAAGCGGTGAACCGCTCGCTCTGGCGGCCGCGGTTGCAGGGACAGGTGCTGGGACTGTTTGCCGTGCTCGCGCTGATTCTGGCCTCGGTGGGAATTTACGGCGTGGTGTCCTATGCGGTGGCTCAACGCACCCGCGAGCTCGGCGTGCGCATGGCGCTCGGTGCGACCCCCTCACAGGTCGTGGGCCTGGTGGTGCGGGAAGGCGCCCTACTCGCCGGACTCGGCGTCTTCCTGGGGTTGGCCGGTGCGTTGGCACTGACCCGGGTGCTGGCCAGCCTGCTCTATGGCGTCCAGGTGACCGACCTGGCCGTCTTTGCAGGAATTCCCCTGATACTCGGTGCGGTAGCCGTGGCGGCCAGCTGGCTGCCGGCGCTGCGGGCCGCGCGGATCGATCCGCTGGTGGCGATGCGGTCCGAATAGGCCGCGTCACGACATTCTGGCCTGAATGACCCAGTTTCATCGAAAATTGCGCCCTTATCCAAGAGTGCCCATCCGCCCCCGCTCCGGGGCGCGGCATCGGTCACGATAGAGGAGGGCGGCATGCGAATCCGGCATCTCATCGGGGGAATGGCCCTGATCACCGCGTGCGGCGGCGGCTCCACCGGTCCCACACCGCCACCACCACCTCCGCCCCCTCCAGCGGTTGCTTCCGTCAGCCTCAGCAGCTCCACCGTCAATGTGGCCTCGGGGGTGACCAGCCATCTCACCGCCACGGCACTCGACGCGAGTGGAGGAGCCATCGCGGGCAAGACCGCCGCCTGGACCACCCTCGACGCCCAGATCGCCACCGTCTCCTCCAGCGGAGACGTGCAGGGCGTGAAGATCGGCAGTACCACCATCAAGGCCACTATCGATGGCAAAGAGGCCACGGCCGCGGCGCAGGTGACCGTTGGCGCGCCGACCGCCATCGTGATCACGGCAGGCAACGCCCAGGCCGGCGAAGTGGGCGCGGCGCTGCCCGTGGCGCCGAAGGCGCGGGTTCGAGACTTCGGCGATAACCCGGTGCCAAGTGTGTCGGTGCAGTGGGCGGTGGGCCAGGGCGGGGGAAAGTTGGGCGCGGGGGCCACCTCCTCCACCGACGCCGCCGGACTCGCGACCGGGCCGATCTGGAGTCTCGGCATTCTCCCCGGCGCAAACACGCTGGTCGCGACCATCGGTGGCCTTACCGCCACGGTCACCGCCACCGCGAGTTATACCCGGGTCACCGCCGACCGGACCGACGAGGTGGCGGGCAGCCAGGTTCACATCGTCTATGCCGTTCCCGCCGATCTCACCGACCGCTCGCTCGACCTCGGCGTTCAGCTGGCCACCTCCATCTCGGTATTCCAGCGATTCGCGGTGACCAAGACCAACGGGAGACGGGTAAAGATCGACACCTACAACGGCGGTGTTCCCGACGTCACTTTTCTCCGGCTCACCCAGACCGATGCGCAAATCCTCGCGGCACCGACTCCGCAGCAGGGAGTCGAAGCCGCGCTGGCCGGCATGGGCTTCATCAAACCGGGCAAACTGTACCTGGTCTACTACGATGGCACCAGCGTGAATGCGTGTGCTCAGGGAGACATCGGCGGAGGCGGAGTGAGCGCGGTCTACTTGAGGGGAAGCATCGGCGCCGTGCCCTGTCCCGACCTGGCGACCGGGTTCGCGCCGACCGTGAATGACGGGCCCCGCTATTGGGAATTCGTCGGCCTCCACGAGATGATGCACACCATGGGCATCGTCGGCGCGGCGGCGCCCCACTACACCGCGGCATTCCCCGGTCATGTGCCCGAGCCCACCGATCTCATGTTTGCCGGAGCCGCCGATTGGCATCCCGCGGAGATCGACATCGGGAACGACGACTATTCCGGGGCCGCGTTGCCCGGCGGGCTGCCCAACTTTCTCACCTCGCCGTTTACCGAGACGGTCCCGGTTGCCATCCTGGCCGCGTTCCGCCTTGCGGCCGCCCGTGAGGACCGCAGCTGGCGGATGCCCAGCGGAACCCGCATGGCGCAGATCGAGGGAATCGCTCCGCACTGGTAGTTGGTGGCGCCTAAAACGCGGCGACGCTCCCATGGCAACGGAATGTCGGTACATTCTGTCTAACTACCATGCTCTCGACCCCCCCATACGACCTGGCCGCCTGTCGCGCGCAGATTCCTCTGCTCGGGTCGTGCATTCCCATGAACAACTGTTCGCAGGCCCCCCAGTCGGCCACGACCAAGGCCGCGGCGGAGGAATATCTCGATTCCTGGAACCGGACCGGCATGGATTGGGACGCGTGGATGGTCGAGGTCGGGCTGGCCAAGGCGGCGTTCGCGACGCTGATCGGTGCCGAGCCGGACGAGATCGCGGTCACCAGCTCGGTGTCGGAGGCCACCAGCGCCGTGGCCAGCGCCCTGGACTTCGCTGGACCGCGGAGCCGGGTGGTGGTGACCGAAGCCGAGTTCCCGACCGTTGGGCAGGTCTGGCTGGCGCAGGAGCGGCGCGGCGCCAAGATCGTGTGGGTGCCGGTGACCGATGGACGGATAGATCTCACCGCCTACGAGCCGCTGGTCACCGACCGCACCGCGATCGTCTCGGCGTGCCATGGGTATTTTCTCAACGGCTTCCTGCAGGACCTGCGCGCCTTGAGCGAGATGGTGCATGCCCACGGAGCACTGCTCTACGTCGATGCATATCAAACCGCCGGCGCCGTCCCCATCGACGTCAAGGCCACGGGGGTGGACTTTCTGACTTCCGGCAACCTCAAGTATCTGATGGGGATTCCCGGCATCGCCTTTCTGTACATCAGGCCGGGACTGATCGATACGCTCAAGCCTTCGGTGACCGGATGGTTCGGGCGGGTGCAGCCCTTCAGCTTCGATCCCAAACGACTCGATTGGGCGCCGGGCGCGCGCCGGTTCGACACCGGAACCCCGCCGGTGCTCAACGCCTACATCGCGCGGGCCGGCATGGAGATGATCACCGGCATCGGGGTACCAAAGATCCGCGCCTGGCATCAGGTACTGATGGAGCGCTTGATCGATGGCGGACGGATCCGCGGATTGACGCTTCATGGCGTGCATGACCCCGCGCGCAAGACTGTGAGCACCGCGTTCACCGTTGAGAATGCCCACAAGGTGGAAGCGGCGATGCGGGCTCGAGGCGTGCTGCCGGCGGCGCGGGGGCCCGTGATCCGGCTGGCGCCGCATTTCTATACCACTCTGGAAGAGGTGGACACCTCGCTCGATCTCCTGGCCGAGGTAGTGCGGAGCGGATGACCGGCTCGGTGCCGCGCGAGACGTTCGGCTCCCGCTTCGGCACCATCATGACGATGATCGGTGTCGCCGTCGGGTTGGGCAACATCTGGCGCTTCCCCTACATGGTGGGAAAGTTCGGCGGCGCCGCCTTCGTCCTCTTTTACCTACTCGTGGCCGTGGTAATCGGCGTGCCGGCACTCATGGCGGAATACGCCCTGGGCCGCCACACCCGGCGCGGTACTGTCGGCGCCTTTGCCGCGGGGGGATTCCCCTTCGGGAAACAGGTGGGCTGGTTCTTCTTCTGTGTCGTCATTGCCGCCACTGGATACTACACCGCGGTCATCGGCTGGGTGCTCTACTACGCGCTGGGTCAGGGAGCCCAGGCACTGGGGCTCTCGCTCGATGCCGCCGCGATCCTCCCTCCCGATCACGGATTCTCGGCTCGATCGTTTCTGCTCCAGATGGCCTGTACCGCCGCGGTGATTCTGGCCTGCGCCGGGGTGCTGGTCAAAGGCCTGCGCGCTGGCATCGAGCGCGCCAGCAAGATCATTATGCCGGCGCTGTTTCTGATCCTGGTGATCCTGACGGTCCGCTCGCTCACCCTGCCCGGCGCGGGCGAGGGAGTCCGCTGGCTCATCCTCAAATTCCGCTGGGCCGACCTGACCCCGGGCGTGATGGTGGCTGCCATCGGCCACATGGTCTTTTCGCTCTCGCTGGGCGGAACCTTCATGGTGGTCTACGGGTCGTACCTCGGCGCCCGGGAGAACGTGGCGCGCCCCGCCATTTGGACCGTGATCGGAGATACCGGGATCTCGATGATGGCGGGCCTCGCGATCATCCCTGCTGTCTTCGCGCTGCACCTGGAGCCGACCCAGGGGCCCGGGCTGCTCTTTTCCACCC
>JBEPVJ010000107.1:0-6557 GCA_041691095.1 Gemmatimonadales bacterium | reverse complement strand
ACGACATCTGGACCGCGTTGGTGGAGCGCTTCGCCCGGATGGGTCGAAAAATCTCCGACCGCAATCGGTGTCAGGCCGAGGTGCCCCGCGGCGCCATGGTGCTGACCAATCGCTGGGGCACCGCTCCGGGGTTGTGGATCACCGGCGCCTCCGGCGAGGTCGTCATGCTTCCCGGCGTGCCGATCGAAATGCGCGGCCTGCTCACCCACGAGGTGGTGCCGCGACTCGCCGCACGGGCCGGCGGACTGGTCACTCGCTCACTCGTAGTGCGAACCACCGGCATCCCCGAATCCTCCCTCGCCGACCAGATGAGCGAGATCGAGGATTCGCTCGGTGCCCTCACGCTAGCGTACCTGCCCGGGCTCGAAGGTGTGGACCTCCGCCTCACCGCGTGGGACTCCGAGCCCGACACGGCCGACCGGCAGCTGGTGGCGGCGGTCCAACGGATCCAGGCCCGGCTGGGGGAGCACGCATATGGTGTCGACGAGGATGATCTGGCGCGCGTCCTGTTGGACGAGTGCCGAAAGCGATCCCTGACGATCGCCGTGGCGGAGTCGTGCACCGGCGGGCTGATCGGCGAGCGAATCACCGCGATTCCCGGCAGCTCGGAGATCTTTCTCGGCGGCACGATCGCCTACGACAACCGGTTCAAGTCCCAGCTGGGAGTCTCCGAACGAATCCTCCAGGAATTCGGCGCCGTAAGCGAGGAGACAGCCCGGGCCATGGTAGAAGGCGCCCGGTTACAGTCGGGCGCCGAGCTGGCGGTGGCCGTCACTGGTATCGCCGGGCCAGGCGGCGGCTCGCCCGAGAAACCAATCGGAACCGTGTGGTTCGGATTCGCCGATCGAGCCGGGTCCGAGGCGGTGCGGTATGGCTTTCCCGGCACCAGGCAGGAAGTCCGGGCCAGGGCCGCGCAGTTCGCGCTCTTCGGGCTCCTCCGCCACGCCAAATCGGCAGGTGCGTGAGGAACGCGGGTTGCTACATTACAGGCTCCTGATCATCCCACGCTGAGAGCACAGGATCAATGACACCCAAGGAATTCGAGGAAAGCGCTCCGGTCGGTGACGCCCCTACCGGGGTGAACCTGCCCGTCGAGCCACCTGAAGGGGCCGTAATCCGCCTGGAGGATCTGTTGCGCGATGCCCAGGATCGGCATCTCCGGCTCGCCGCGGAGTTCGACAATTTCCGGAAGCGGGTGGCCAAGGAGCGCATCGAGCTCACCGATCGAGCCCAGGCGGCCCTGGTGATGAAGCTGCTGGACATTCTGGACGATCTCGACCGGGTGGCGGCGAGCGATCCTGGCACACCACCGGCGGCATTGCTCGAGGCGACCGCGCTGGTAGACAAGAAGCTTCGCAAGGAGTTGGAGGCGGCTGGGCTGGAGCGAATCGACCCGGCGGGGCAACCGTTCGACCCGTCGTTCCACGAGGCGGTCTCGGCGATCGCGCCGCCTTCTCCCGAACAGGACCACCTCGTGGCCACCACGTTCGCGGTGGGCTATCGATTCAGGGGGAACCTGGTGCGTCCGGCCCGGGTGCAGGTTTTCTCCTCAGGGGGGCAGCACTAGGTGGCGTCCAAGGACTTCTACCAGATCCTCGGCATCTCGGAAAAGGCTACACCCGAAGAGGTGAAGAAGGCCTACCGCAAGCTTGCCAAGCAGTTCCATCCCGACGCCAATCCGAACAAGCCGGAGGCTGCGGAGACCTTCAAGCAGATTTCGGAAGCGCACAGCGTGCTGTCTGACGCGGAGAAGCGGAAGAAGTACGACACGATGCGCCGCCTGGGCGCTTTCGATACCGGCCAGTCGAGGGCTCCGCGGGGTCCCGGCCGCCCCGGGAGCCCTGGAGCGCAGCCCGACGACAGCGGGGTGTTCGACTTCGGCGAGATGGGGGGGCTGGGAGACATCTTCTCCTCGATCTTCGGCCGGGGAAACAAGCGAGAGGAGCCCAAGGGCGAGACGGTCGAGGTTGTCCTTGAGGTGCCGTTTCGTACGGCGGCGCTTGGGGGCAAGATCCCCATCACCTTGTCCATGACCGGCCCCTGCGATACCTGCGGCGGGAGTGGAGCCGCCCCGGGAGCCACGATGTCGCAGTGTCCGGAGTGTAAGGGTCGGGGAACGATTTCGTTCGGCCAGGGAGGCTTTGCGGTGAATCGTCCCTGTCCGATGTGCCGTGGACGGGGGAAGGTTCCCTCGGAAAAGTGTCCCACCTGCCAGGGCGCGGGTGAGACCCAGGTGGAAAAACGGATGATGATCACGGTGCCGCCAGGCACTGAAAACGGGACCCGCATCCGGCTCAAGGGTCAGGGTGGCTCGGGTGGCAGCAGCCATCCGGCAGGCGACCTGATGGTCACCTTTCAGGTGCTGCCCGACAAATTCTTCCGCAGGGAAGGCCTTGACGTGATGTGCGACGTCTCCATCAATCTTGCCCAGGCGGCGCTGGGCACCAGAATTCGGGTGAGGACGATCGATGGGAGGAAGCTGGTGGTCAAGATTCCGTCGGGCACCCAGCCCGGGCGCAAATTCCGGGTCAAGGGAGAAGGCGTTCCCAAGGGCGACCGCAAGGGCGACCTGATCGTGGTAGTGAATGTGACGGTGCCGGAAAATCTCACCGACGAACAGGCGGAGCTGCTCAAGAAATTCGCCGAATCAACGGGACTGACGCACTAGCTTCACGGTAGCGGCATCCACCCGGGGGAACCGCCATGCGCTGGCTTGCGGTCGTGCTCCTCGCAGTACCGGTTACGGCCTCCGCCCAGACTGATTCGGTGCGGGCGGTGGTCGAAGGCAGAGTCATCGACCGCAGGGGCGCGCCCCTACCTCAGACCGAAATCATCTGGCAAACCGACCGTCGCTCGGTAATGAGCCGCGCCGACGGCAGTTTCAGCCTCGAGGTTCCGCTCCGCGCCGAGACGGTGATTCTGGTTCGGCGCCCCGGCTCCAATGCGCAAGTGCTCAGGGTCGATCTGTCAAAGGGCATGTGGCGCGGGAACATCGTGCTCGAGCCCGGCTCGTTCCGGCTGCCTGACCTGGCGGTCGCCGCGAAATACGCGAAGCCGGCCGAATATGCCGGCACCTCCAAGTACGACGGCTTTTTCCAGCGCCGAAAGCTCGGCCTGGGCTCGTTCATCACTCGCGAAGACATTAAGAACTCGAATGCCGGGCACACCCTCGAAATTTTCCGAGGCATACCGGGATTCTATGTGAATGTCGGTAATCCGAGCGATCCTGCCAGCGCTGATATCAAGATTCCGCGCTGCCGTGATGATCTCAACAATCACTACCTGGGAAAGGTGGCGGTCTGGATCGATGGAAGCCTCCAAATCGAGTCTGACATGGGCCGAGGGGAGCACGGACCCAACGAGGCAAAGCTCGCAGAGATGCTGTCCCGGATCGGCCCTGAGGGCATCGAGATGATCGAGGTGTTTCGGGGCCCGGGGGAGATCCCGGGCCAGTTCCACTGGGATGGCTGCGCTGCGATCGCGATCTGGACTCGGTACAACCCGGTCCTGGACACGGCGAGGAGCGGAAAAAATCCCTTCTAGCTGGACTCCGCCTTGGTCGACCGGTGCCGCTCGATCAGGGCCCGGTGGGTCGCGATGTCCTTCTCGTCGGGCACCCTCTGAGTCCACGAGCCGTCGGACGCCAGGTCCCATGCCTGGCGGCTGTCGCTCCACATGAGCTCTAGGAGGTTGCGCACCGTCTCCCGGTGCGCCGCGGACTCGATCGGCACCGCCGCCTCGATCCTGCGGTCCAGGTTCCGCGGCATCCAGTCCGCCGAGCTGATGTAAACCTCCGTCTCACCCCCATTGCCGAATAGCCAGACTCGGGAGTGCTCCAGGAAGCGGCCGATCACGCTCACGACGTGAATGTTCTGGCTGATGGCGGGTATCCCCGGCCTGAGGCAGCACACCCCGCGCACGATCAGATCCACCGTCACGCCGGCGCGCGAGGCCTCATACAGCAACGCAATGATCTCCTTGTCCACCAGGGCGTTCATCTTCGCGAAGATCCGGGCCGGCTTGCCCGCCGTGGCGTGCCCGATCTCGCGGCGAATCAGCTCTCCCAGGCGCTTACGCATGCCGCCCGGGGCGACCACCAGTTTCCGATACCCGCTCTGGCTCGCAAACCCGGTGAGCACGTTGAACAGATCCGACAGGTCGGCGCCCAGGTCGGGATCCGAGGAGAAAAGCCCGAAATCTGTGTACAGGCGCGCGGTCTTGGGCGCGTAGTTCCCGGTGGCGATATGCACGTAGCGCCGGATCTGATCGCCTTCGCGGCGCACCACCAGGATCACCTTCGCGTGGGTCTTGAGTCCTGCCACGCCGTAGCTGACGTGAACACCGACATCCTCGAACCGCTGGGCCCAGCGGATGTTGTTCTCTTCGTCGAAGCGCGCCTGCAGCTCGATCAGGACGACGACCTGCTTGCCCCGCTCGGCCGCGCTCGCCAGCATCCGTGCGAGGTGCGAGTCGCCACCGGTGCGGTAGAGCGTCATCTTGATTGCCAGCACGTCGGGGTCTTCGGTGGCCGACTGGATGAAGCGCTCGACGCTGGCGGTAAAGCTCTCGAAGGGATGGTGGACGAAGACGTCGCCCTCGCGGATCACCTCGAAGATGTTGCGACCGCCCGCCAGCCGCGCCGGCACCGCCGGCAGGAAGGCGGGATCCCGCAGATCGGGAATCTCCAGCGTCGCAATCGTCATCAGGTCGGTGGCGTCGAGCAGCCCGCACACCTCGAACACGTCCTGGTTGGTGAGCGGCAAGCCGTCGGTGTCCTGATCGGCATTGAGCTCGGCGATCAGCAACTGACGCAGCGACTCGGGCATGCCGGGATGCACTTCGAGCCGCACGACCTCCGCGAACCGCCGGTTCCGCACCTCTTCCTGGATCAGCGCCAGAAGATCGTCGGCCTCGTCGGGGTCGATCTCGAGGTCGGTGTTGCGGGTTATGCGGAATGGATAGCAGCCCAGGATCTCGACCCCGGGAAAGAGCAGCTCCAGGTTGGCGGCGATCACCAGCTCGAGCGGCACATACCGATGCACACCCGGGAGAGGCACCCAGCGCGACAGGATTTTGGGCACCTTGACCCGGGCAAACCGCTCCTCGCCGCGGTCGCTGCGGAGAATCACCGCGAGGGAAAGGGAAAGATTCGAGATGTAGGGGAAGGGATGCGCCGGATCGACCGCCAGCGGAGTCAGGACCGGAAAGACCTTCGCGGTGAACTCCTGGCGGATGTGGAGGACGTCGTCGGGGGAGAGGTCCTCGGGGCTGGTGATCAGCGTGATCCCCCGGTCGCGGAGCGCCGGGATGACATCTTTGGTCAGAATGTTCCCGTGCTCCTGCTGCAGCTCACGTACCAGCGGCACGATGGTGGCGAGCTGGTCCTCGGGAGTCATTCCGTCGTCGGTGAGCTCACTGAGCTTGGCGGAGACCTGTTCGCGCAACCCCGCGACCCGCACCTGGAAGAACTCGTCGAGGTTGGAGCCGAAGATCGAAAGAAACTTGACCCGCTCCAGCAAAGGCGTGCGGTCGTCCTTCGCTTCGTTGAGCACCCGGCGGTTGAATTCGAGCCAGGACAGCTCGCGGTTGATGTAGAGCGACGGGGCGCGCAGGTCCGGCGAGGGGGCGGCGGATACCGGGTGCTCGCCGGGGGGCCGGACCGGCGCGGGGGCTACGAGCTCTTCGGACATGGCGCGAAAGATACGCTTGCCCGGCCGGGGCGTCGGAGAGTGTTACAGAGTCGGCCCGCGGGGACGGTTAGATACCCCTATGGGGTATTGTTGGACGCTCCCGGCCTCAGGTAGCTGTCCATCCAATCCATCACGGTGCTCCACCAGATCCGGCGGTTGCGCGCCTTGAGCACCCAGTGTCCCTCGTCGGGGAAGTACAGCATCTTGGCCGGCACGTTGCGCACTTTGAGCGCCGTGAAGGCCTGGAGTCCTTCCGACAACTCGAGCCGATAGTCGAGTTGTCCGTGCACCACGAGCATCGGAGTCTTCCACTTCTCCGCAAACATGTGCGGCGACCAGCGATCCATCATGGCTCGGGTCTCCGGATTGGTGACTCCGCCGGGCCCGAATTCATGGTTGGGAAACCAGAGCTCTTCGCTGGCGCCTTGCGCGCTGGCGAGGTTGAAGATCCCGTCGTGGGAGACCATCGCCTTGAAGCGATCGGTGTGACCCTGCATCCAGTTGATCATGTACCCGCCGTAGGAGGCACCGGCGGCACCCATGCGGGTGCTGTCCACGTAAGGAAGTGCGGCCACCACATCCAGTCCCTTCATCAGGTCCTCGAAGGGATAGTCGCCCCAGTGCTTCGAGATGCTGTTGACGAAGTTCTGTCCCCAGCCCGGCGTGCCGTGGAAATTCACCACCGCCACCACATATCCCCGTGCCGCGAACATGTGATAGTTCCACCGGGCGCCCCAGTAGTCGAGCATCGGCACCTGCGGCCCGCCATGAATGATGTACAGCAGGGGGTATTTCCTGGCGGGATCGAAGGCGGGAGGCTTGAGCAGCCACGCCTGCACCGAGTCGCCCTGGGCGACGACAAAGCTG
>JBEPVJ010000106.1:0-6598 GCA_041691095.1 Gemmatimonadales bacterium | reverse complement strand
GCGGAAGGCAGGGCCTGGCCGCCGCTGCTCGAGTCCGGCTCACCGAGCTCCGCGCCATTCGCCGACGCACCCGGGACCGCCTCCGCGCAGTGGAAAAAAACGCCGAGCTCCCCTGGTTCCACTATCCCACGCACTTCGCGGATGTCTTTGCGGGCGGAGGGTTCGACCTCGTCGTCGGCAATCCGCCCTGGGTGCGCGCGGAGGCGTTGCCGCCCGAGCAGCGCCGCTACCTCGCCGAGCGATTCCGCTGGTTTCAGGGCACGCGGTCAGGCGGAGCGGGCTACGCCCATCAGCCCGATCTTTCCATCGCCTTCGTGGAGCGGGGGCTGGAGCTGCTCCGGCCGGGCGGCGTGGCGGCGCTGCTCCTGCCGGCCAAGCTCGCCACCACCGGCTATGCCACGGCCGCGCGCGCCGCCCTCGCCACGCGAACCACCATCGTGGTCGCGGCGGACCTGCGGGACGACCCGCGCGCCGGCTTCGATGCGACCGTCTATCCGCTGGCGCTGGTCGTCGCGCTGCAACCACCCACGCCGAACCACCTGGTACAGCTCTCGCTTGGCGCGGAGGAGCCAGCGGCTCCGCAGCGCGGGTTCGGCTCCGCCCCCTGGGCGCTCCATCCCGACGTCGCACGGGACGCGCTGGAGCGGCTGCGGCTCGCCTTTCCCGTGTTAGGAGACCGCTTCACCTGTCACCTCGGTGCCAAGACCGGACTCAACCAGGTGTTCCTGGACCCACCCGAGGAGATCGAGCCGGAGCTGATTCGCCGGGCGGTGCGCGGCCGCGACGTTCGCGCCTTCGCGGCTCGAGGCGGACGACGGCTGCTCTGGCCCTGTGATCGGGTCGGGCAGCCCCTGGCCGAGCTGCCGCCCGTCGCGGCGCGATACCTCGCCAGGCACTCCGCGGAGCTGCGCCGCCGCGCCGACCACCAGGGCGGTCCAATCTGGACCCTGTTCCGAACCAGGGCGGCCTGCGCGCCGTTCCGGGTGATCTGGTCCGACCTGGCGCGTCGACTCGAGGCGGCGCCCCTCGTCGGGCGCGGGACGACGATGCTCATTCCGCTCAATACCTGTTACGTCATCTCGACCCGGGATGCCGCAACGGCGCTCCGTCTCGCCGCATGGCTCAACTCGACCTGGTCGCGAGCGGTCGCACTCAGCACCGCAGATCCAGCCTCCAGCGGCTTCTCGCGATTCAATGCCCGGGTGGTTGGCACGCTGCCCTGCCCCGACGCCGTCGCGACGGACCCGGTGCTCTTCGAGCTGGGTCAACGGGGTGTTGCGCTCACGCTTTCGCAGGAGACCCTCGATGACTGGTGCGCGGAGCTTCTCGCACTCACGCCCGCCGAGCGCTCGGCGCTTGGCACTCTGGCTCGGGGGCGCGCCGGTGCTGGTGGCTGAATCGCTGACCGCGGTACGGAATCCTCTCGCAGCGTGGCTCAGGCCCGGCCCGGTCGCCGCGCCCGAGTCGGTCGCGGCGGCGCTGGCGCGGGCACTGTTGCCGCCCGAATCGGACGAAAGTGCGCCGCGCTGGCTTCGAGTCGACCAGCGGCTCTCCTTTCGGCGTGCGCTCGCGGCGGCGCGCCGGTTTAATGGGGTCCTGCTCGCAGATGGAGTCGGCACCGGAAAGACCTGGGTGGCACTCGCAGTCGCGGCCGCGCTGGAGCCAGGACGTCCGGTCCAGGTGCTCGCCCCCGCATCGCTGTTATCGCAATGGCGCGAGGCCGCTGCGCGGGCCGGCGTAGTGATCCGCGTCCATTCCCATGAAACGCTGAGTCGCGGCCGCCTTCCCGCCTCCGCGCCATCAGTGGTCATCGTCGATGAGAGTCACCGCTTCCGAACCGAATCGACCCGGCGATACCAGACCATCGCCCCCTGGTGCGTCGGCCGGCGCGGCATCCTGCTGAGCGCAACGCCGGCGGTGAACCGGCTGGAAGATGTCGCCCGCCAGCTGCTGCTCTTCGTCCGGGACAGCGCGCTCGACTGGAGCGGAGTGCCTTCGCTGCTGGAAGCGCTGCGGGATCGCGCACCCGACTCGCTGGCCCACCTGGTGGTGACGGGTGAAGACCGTTCCCGCTCCCTCCCAGCCAGAATATCAAAGGAGGTTATGTCCACTGAGCGGCCCGAGTCGCCATTCTGGGACATCTATCGGGGCATTACCGGGCTCAAGCTTTCCGAGAATCCGGTCGTGGGGTCGCTCATCAGGGTCGTGCTCTACCAGGCGCTGGCTTCGAGCCCCGCGGCCGCGGCGGCGGCTCTCTCCCGATACCGCGGATTGCTCTGCTCGGCACGGGACGCCCAGGCCACAGGGCAGCTGGTGTCGCGCAATGCCATCCGGCGCATGGTCGGCGCCGATACCGACCAGCTGGTGATGTGGCCCCTCGTCGCCGAGGGAACAACGATACCGGAGCTAGTCGTGTCGGATCTCCACGCAGTGGAGGCGCTGGTGGAGGCGGCCCAGGCCTGGACCGCGGGCGCCGACGCGAAGCTCGCCGCGCTGGACGCGCTCACCGCCGACGGGACACCAACCCTGGTTTTCGCGACCCATATCGCTACGGTCCGACACCTTCGCGCCCGACTGCCACGGACCCGGATCGCGTGGTGCACCGGAAGCGAAGCGGGATTGGACCGCAACACCCTCCCGCGAGACACGGTTCTCGACTGGTTCCGCAAGCGGGAGCTCGCCACCGATCGCGTCCAGACCCGGCCGATTCTGCTGATCGCCACCGACGTTGCGGCGGAAGGGCTCGACCTTCCCCTGGTCGGACGGGTGATTCACTACGACCTCCCCTGGACCGCGGTGCGTCTGGATCAGCGAAGCGGTCGCGCCTTTCGCCTGGGATCCACCGCGGCCCAGGTCGAGGTGATTCGCATCCGTCCGCCACCGGAGCTCGATGCGGCGCTCGGGCGTGAGGCAATCATCGATGCCAAAGCGGCGCTGCCCGGCATGCTGGGCCTCGGCACCGAAGCGGCAGCGCCGTGGCGACTCCGCGCCACCGTCGCGGCGGACTGGGCCGGAGTGGAGAAGATCGAGGGAACGGCGCTGGTGGCTGGCCCGCGGGCGGTGGTGGCCGGATTCCGGATCGTGCAGGGTGGCGGGCCGCCCCGAGATATAGTCGTGTCGAAGACCGGGAAGGATTGGACCGAAGACGCCTCGGCCATCGCACAACTGCTCGACCGAGCTCGGGGAGTTCGGTGCACCTGGGAACCTGATGCGGCCCAGGTGCGCAGCGCGATCCGCAGCCTCTCGGGCCTGGTGCGGAGCACGCTTCGAGCCACCCATGGCGCCGAGCTCGCCGGAGCGGTCAGATCCGCGCCGGTTCACACAGCAATGCGCCGCCTCATGGCCCTGGCTCGCCACGCCGCGCGGACTCGCTCCGCCGAACGAATGGGCAGGCTCGCAACGGGAGTCGAGTTTCTTCGGCGAGGCCACACCGCCGGTGAGGCACGCATCGTGGAGTCATGGGCACTGCTGCCGGAACCCCAGCTGTTCGCCCAGCTCGGGCGGCTTCCGATCGAGGGCGTGCCGCGCTTGGCGGCAGGCGTCGAGCTGATCGGGCTCCTCCTCATGGAACCCGAGGAGCCGTTGCGGTAGGTTGCAGGCCCAACTAAAGGGGACGATACCAGCGTGGGCAAGGACGAGTCACTGGAGGCGATGGAAGCCCGGGTGCGCGCCAGCTTCGAGCGCCAGCAAATCATGAACACCATCGACGCCACCCTGGTCTCGGTCAGCCCGGGCAGCGCCGAGATCCGGCTTCCCTACCGAGCCGATCTCACTCAGCAACATGGCTTTCTCCATGCCGGCGTCGTCGCCACTATCGCAGACAGTGCCTGCGGATACGCCGCGTTCAGCCTGATGCCGCCCGAGGCCGCGGTGCTGAGCATCGAGTACAAGATCAACCTGATGGCGCCGGCCGAAGGCTCGGCGTTCACCGCACGTGGCAAGGTGCTGCGCGCCGGCAAGACGATCACCGTCTGCCAGGCCGATGTCCATGCCCTTCGTGACGGTGGCGAGCGGCTGATCGCGACGCTCATCGCCACGATCATGACGGTTCGGGACCGCCCGGGCCTGGCAGGTTGACCATGAGCAGATTCACCACCGTCCTCTTCGACCTCGACGGCACGCTGATCGATTCGGTGCGCCTCATCCTCGACAGCTACCATCATACCCTCGCCTCCCACGGCCTCGAGGCCAAACACGATGATTTCTGGCTCGCCGGCCTCGGCACACCCTTGCGGGTTCAATTCAAGCATTGGTCCGACGACTCGGCGCAGCTCGAGGCGATGATCGCGACCTATCGCGAGTACAACCTGACCCACCACGACGGAATGGTCACGGCGTATCCTGGTGTGGTGGAGATGGTTCACGCCATCCGCCGGGCCGGTCTCCATACCGGGCTGGTGACAAGCAAGAACAAGCCCGGCGCCGAGCGCGGGCTCAAGCTCGTGGGCCTGGACCGCGACATGGAGCTCATCATCGGGGCGGATGACGTCACCAACCCGAAGCCGCACCCCGAGCCGATCGAGGAGGCACTGCGGAGACTCGGCCAGCCGGCGGAGCGCGCCATCTATATAGGAGACAGCGTGCACGACATGGAGTCGGGCCGGGCCGCGGGTGTCGAGACCGGCGCGGTGCTCTGGGGCCCGTTCGACCGGAAGTATCTGGAGCGCACCGCGCCGGACCACTGGCTGGAACAACCTCACGATCTATTGGCAGTACTGGGAATCAGCGCCTGATTGGGGCCTTCCCTCCACCGCTTACTTCTCCCTCCCCGCCGCTCTATTGACAGCCTCCCGAGTGTCTACTACTGTATCGGTACAGTAGTACACTCGACCGGAGCCCATGTTCAGCGATCTCGATCCCAAATCCGCGGTGCCGCTCTACGAGCAGATCGCGGTCCGCCTCAAGGCGGCCGTCGCCACCGGCGACCTCTCCGCCGGCGATGCCCTACCCTCGGTGCGGATCCTGGCGTCCCAGCTGCGGATTAACCCGGCGACCGTGGTGCAGGCCTACCGGGCGCTGGAGACGGAGGGCTTCGTCGAGATGCGGCAGGGCGCCGGGACCTACGTCAAATCGGTCCAGGCCGAAACTCGTTCGAGGGAGCGCGGCGCCCAGGCCCGCCGATTGATCCGCGGTCTGCTCGCCGACGCGGCCAGGCTCGGGCTCTCCCCCAAGGAGCTCAAGGAAGCGATTCGTCACGAAATGGAGAGTGGCTCGTGAGCACTGCAATCGAGACCGCCGGACTCTGCTACAACACCAGCAGGGAGTTCGCCATCAAGGACCTGTCGCTCAAGGTGCCCACCGGCGCGCTCTACGGATTTCTGGGGCCCAACGGCTGCGGCAAGACCACCACCATCCGCTTGCTGCTCGGGCTGCTGCATCCGCACGCCGGCACGGTAAGACTGCTGGGACACCCGGTGCCCGCCGAGCTGCCCGGGGCACTGGCGCGGACCGGCGTGGTGCCGGACCGGCCCCATCTGCACCGCTACCTGAGCGTGGGAGAGGCGATCGCTTTCCATCGCGCCTTCTACAGCAGCTGGGATGCGGAGTGGGCCGCGCAGCTCGTGGGTGAATTTCGGCTGCTTCCGGCCCAGAAGATCTCGGGACTGTCCAAGGGAGAAACCGCCAAGCTCACTCTGCTGCTAGCGCTCTGCCAGACCCCCGATCTCCTGATTCTCGACGAGCCGATGGACGGCCTCGACCCGGTGGTCCGCCGCGACGTGCTGAGCGCGCTGCTCGACTACGTGGCCCGGCGCGGCGCCACGGTCTTCGTGTCGAGCCACCTGGTGCACGAGCTGGAGCGCTTCTGCGACTGGATCGGAGTGATGGACCGCGGCCGGCTGGTGGTCGAGCTGCCCATGACGGAATTCCGGAATGGCAACAAGCGGATCCATTTCACCGCTGCACAGCGGCTGGAGCCGGCCGGCGCACCCTTTACCCTGCTCAATCGGGAGCCGACTGCGGGGAGTGTCGAGACCTGGGTGGTTCGGGGATGGAAGCCGGAGATGTCGGCCTGGTTCGACCGGCCCGGCTCGAGCGTACGGGAAGTGACCGACCTCGACCTCGAGGACGGCTTCGTCGAGCTGTTGCGCGCCTTCCGCGCGCAGGAAGCGTAAGGAGCGGATCATGCTGAAGGCGATGCTGCGGATTCAGTGGACGGGGAGCTGGCGGCTGGTCGTGGCCTTTGCGGCGGCGGCGTTTGCGCTTCCCATCGTGTCGGTACGCACCGGCTGGTCGGGCAGCCATGCGAACCTTCCCCGGTTCCTGACCGAACTGGAGCTATGGGGGCTCTTCTATCCCGCGCTCGCAGTGATCGCCGCGGGGGTCATCGCCGCGTCGATCTGGATATCGGATCGAAGGGGGCACCATGTATACGCGTTGCTCCTGCCGATTCCCCGCTGGCGCTACGTGCTCCTCCGATACCTGGCCGGCCTGGCGCTTCTCGCGCCGATTGTGATCGCGCTCTGGGCCGGAGCGATCATCGCCACCAGCTCGCTCGAACTTCCGCCCGGCCTTCGAACGTTCCCCAATGCGCTCGCGGCCAAGTTCGGGTCGATCACGCTGCGGAAGACATCTCCCTCGCGCGCGGACTCGTACGACG
>JBEPVJ010000105.1:0-6600 GCA_041691095.1 Gemmatimonadales bacterium | reverse complement strand
GTTGAGCACCCAGCCGTCCTGGGTCTCCTTCGCCGTGGTGATCATGCCGCTCGGATTGGAGCCGTAGTCGGGTTCGGTGAGCCCGAAACAGCCGATCTCGGTGCCAGCCGCGAGCCGCGGCAGCCACTGCTTCTTCTGAGCCTCCGAGCCCATACTGTAAATCGGGTACATGACCAGCGCGCCCTGCACCGAGGCGAACGAGCGGATGCCGCTGTCGCCTCGCTCCAGCTCCTGCATGATCAAGCCGTAGGCCACATTGTTGAGCCCGGCGCAGCCGTATTCCTCAGGAAGATTTGCGCCCAGAACCCCGAGTTCGGCCAGGCCCGGAATGATCTGTTTGGGGAAGCGCCCTTCGATGTAGCAGTCGCCGATAATGGGCATCAGGTGCTCATCAACCCAGGCCCGGACCGTGTCTCGTACCGCCCGCTCGTCTTCGCTGAGCAGACCGTCCATCTGGTAGAAATCGACGCCGGTGTAGGCCATTGTAACCCCATATCGTGGCATGAGATAAGCGCATCAATATAGACGCAAAGACGCGATGACGCTAAGCCGCGAAATACCAGCTCTTCCTGGTGTCGTAGCGTCGGAGCGTCTGGAAAGGAAGGACGCGGCGCATCCGGTCTTCAGGATACGCCGCGCTCTAGCGGGGGCGGTTCTTAAACTCGTAAGGTCATAGGGCCATAGCCACCTACTTCAGCACGATCTGGATGATCTGCAATCCGCCTTCACCATCCGCCACGAACATGGACGAAGAGGTGGAGGCGACGAAGTTTGCCGAGCCGGGCATGTCGAGCCGTCCCAGAGGCGTTACGAACGTCTTCAAGTTGAGGGGATTCGTCCGGTAATTGCTGATCGCCACCTGGACGCCTGCACCACCGTTCGCGGTGAGCACCAGGTCATCGGCCAGGCTCACCGCATTGGTCACGGCGTTCTCCGGCAGGACACCCGTCATCGTCGGCCGCGGCAGGGAGGCCGCGATGCTGCCGGCCACCATGTCGACCAGCTGCATGCCACCATCGCCAGTGGCGACAAAGGCCCAGTTGTCTCGTGCATAAACACCGGACTTCGATTCGGGAATGTTGCCACCCGGGAGCGACACGACCTTGCTCAACGAGCCGGTCGACTGGCTGTATAGGCGGAGGTTGGCAGGCCCTCCCTGCATCGCCGCCACGAAGGTCAGCCCGGCGGCCGACACGTCGCGCGCGTCGAGGAACGGTTCGCCCCCGGTCACCTTCTTGAGCGATGCGGCGTCCAGCACGGTCAGGCCGCCGGTATTGGGACCGCCGGAGCCGGAAGTCACATAGAGCTTGCTGCCGAGCACCGCCACTCCGGTCGCGAAATAGCTCGGCAATCCAACCAGCCGCATCTTGCTGGTCAGGAGCTTGTTGGAAAGGGTGATTTCGGCCAGTACGGCGCGCTCCGGGAATGCTGGATCATCGGTGGCGCCAGCCAGATAGACGAAGCCGTTTTTGACCGTGATCGCGGCGATCTCCGTGCCCGGCATCGCCGCGGTAGAGACCAGCTTCGGCGAGCCCGGCACACTGATATCGAATACGTCGACGGCGCCGTCGGTCGGCTGACCCTGCACCATGTAGGACACGTAGGCGAAGTTTCCATCGAGAGCCACGTGAGAGGCCTGCAGCCGCACTCCCGCGACCACCGGCGGAGCGACCGCCGCCCGGAAGAGAAATGCCACGCCGAGATCGGTGACATCGAATTGGGCTTGGGCCGAGGCGGGCACGTTCGAGGCATCGATCGCGATTTCCCGTCCGCCCATATCCGTCATCCGCTGCCCCAGCGTCTCGACATTCGACGAGACCTCGATCTGGACTGTCTTGACATCGTCGGGTGCCGGTCGCTCGTTGGGCCCGCTGGTGCTGGTGCTGGTCTGACAGGCCGCAACGGCCAGCAGGAGCATCGAGAGTGCAGCGAGTGATCCAGAACGCGCGAACTTGTGCACGAGCCATTCCTCCGCATTGATTGGCCGACGGTGTTCTGCCAGAGACCCAAGGCAAGCTGTGGACCGTTCCGCAACTCGTTCTATGTCAAGTGATTACAAAATCTGTTGGAACGGCGCACGGGGGGGGAGAGGGCGGTGAATCGCCCAGAAGGCGGCAGGGTTGGTGCGGCTCCGCTAGGCGGCGGAGCTCCGGGAACGACCGGCGGGCTTGGCGGTGACAGACTTCCGGCGGAGGGTGGCGGACGAAGGCGGCAGGCCCCCGCCGGCCGCCGTCAACCCGAGGGTCCGGAGCAGCTGCGTCGCCTCTTCCAGTTCGGCTTCCGTGAGACCGCGCATAGCCTTCGCGATGATACGGGCATGGCAGGGAAAGAGATCGCGAATCAGCTTGGTTCCCTCCCGGGTGAGTGCCACGAATTTGGCGCGGCGATCCTCCTGGCATTCCTGGCGGACCACCAGCCCCTTCTCGGCCAGGCGATCCACCAGGAAGGTGATGCCACCGCTGGACACCAGAATGCGCCGCTGGATTTCGCCCAGTACCATGCGGCCCCGGTGGTAGAGCGCCTCGAGGATCGCGAATTCGGTGAGGGAGAGCCCGTGTTCGGCGGCGTGGGCCACCGCGTGGGACGAAATGCTGGCGTGGGCGCGAGACAGAACGACCCACAGCTTGAGCGCTGATTGGGTTTCCGGGGGGATGGCGGGATCGTCGGTAAGGACGCGTTTGGACATCAAGGCGACTCGCATCTCAGGACCTGATTATCCCTCTCTGGTAAGATAACTCCGGAAATCGGTTCCCACCCGGGCAATCGCCCGTCCGTCGATTCCCACCTCTGAACACTTACGTCGAAAGTCCCGGTCATGTCCCAGCGGGCGACCGGTTTCGGCCTGCCATTGATGGACCATTTCGTGGAGCAGGGTGCCGGTGGCTCGTGCCCACCCGTCTCGCCTCAGATGTCGATGCGCGAGAGCAATCTCGGGTCGCGCCCCGATGGTACCGGCTGGGCGAAACTCTCCCAGCCGGCGCCGCATCCGGCGCGATAACCGGATGTCGCAGGGGCCGAGCGATCCACCGAAGTGACGGATGTTGAGTTCGGAATGGATAGCGTGAAGTCGGGAGAGCGGCGCCTCATCTTCGGGGAGCGGTGCGACAGTGTGGCGGAGGCGCTCCGGAGACGGCGGCACGTGCGCGTGCACCGGAAAGGTCACCAGTATCCGATGCGCCAGTCGCCGATCGGCCCGACGGGTGCGGGGCCGAGCCCACTTCGCGATGGCGGCGACGACCTCGTCGGGGGCGGCCTCGTACCCGCGGTGGACCCGGAGCGCGCCACGCCGAGTCATACTCACCAGAACTCGGCGGTTGGCGTGAAGGATCACCGGCATTTCTTCCGGAAGGCCGTGCACGCGGAGCCGCGCGGCCAGAGCGTCGATCACGATGGGCGGAGCCGTCCGTATCGTGACAGGTCCGAGGGCTTGAACTGCAGCTGTCGCCGGTCCCAGCGCATGTGCAGCACCGAGATCGACTGATCGTCGATGGTAATCACATTGAAGGCCGACGGTCCGCCCCCGCGGGTGCGCAGGGTAAGGGTGCCCGCCGTGCTCACGACGACGGTGCCGTCGATCTGGCCAGAGGCCTCCTGGTGATCGTGGCCGCAGAGCACCAGCTCCGCGCCGCTGGCCACGATCTGCCGCTGGGCCCGGCGCCAGTGGGCCAGCCCCATGCGCCGGGAGATCGCACCCGGGAGGACGTTGTGGTGTAGCACGAGGACCCGGGCGGCCCCAGGGGGCGCGGCCTGGAAGTACCGCGTAACCCGCTCGATCTCCGACCCCGGCAGGTGCCCCTTCACCGCCATGTCGTTCAGGTTCCAGGTCATGGAGCCCGGGGCGACGCCGTGACTGGTCAGCGCGCCGGCGAGCACCGCCCCGGGAATCTCGAGGGTGGGTGAGAGCTCTTCGCCGAAGTAGGTCCGATACTTGGTGTAGAGGGGCCGGGGCCCGAAGATCCCAAATGGACTGGCCCACCACCGGACGTCGTGGTTGCCCGGCACCACCAGCGTCGGGGTGTGCCGGCCGACCCGGTCGCGGAAGTGGCGCGACATCTGGAGCTCGCCGTGCCGGCCCCGCTGCGAATGATCGCCCGAGATCACCACGGCGCCGGGCTTGATAGCGGGAAGCATCTGCTCGCACGCCTCGACCTGCGCCAGGTCCACGTCCCGGCCGAAATGCATGTCCGAGAGATGAACCAGAACGACTGGGGTCACCAGACCACCCGTACCCGATAGGTCAGGACCGTCTCGCCCATCGCCGGCACCCGCACCCGGAACCGGGTCCGGGTGCTGGAGATCTTGTCGCCCGGGATGGAGCTCGCCAGCACCGCCCACTCTCCGTAGCGCTCCTCGATCACCTCGACGGTTACCGCCGTATCCTTGGCACTGGTGATGGTCACCTTGAAGTCGGCCGTAGCGATGGTGCGGGTGGAATCCCGCCGGGTGGTGTAGGTGGTCTGAATCCGCTTCGCGGTGAGGTCGAAGGCGGACCCCGCCGCGAGTCGAACGTCGCGCCCCGGTGCGGTGTGCCCTGCCGCCGATTCTCCAATGAGCTGGAGCCGGCCCGCGTCGTCTCCCTGGTAGAGGCGATACGTGCCCATGGGAAGAGGTATGTCGCCGAAGGTGGTCTTGGCGGCGCGCTTGAGGGTGTACCACACTTCCACCGGGACCACGCTCTCATCGTTCCCGTACTGAGGCATCATCCCGTAATAGGGGATCTGGCCCCGAACGACGTACGCGCGGTCCCACGACGCCGAGGCGGGCTCGAAAAGCGCGACCCCGGTTGTGACTCCGGGCTCGAGCGAAATCTTCCCGGGGATGGTGTAGAGATGCGCTTCCCCGATCTGCTGCTCCTCGGCGGCACCCTGCGCGACGCCGTTCTCGCCCCGAGCGTCCATCGCCTTCGCCATCATCAACTGTTCCCGAGGTTGCTGCCCTGCTCGGCCCACCGAGCCGGCCAGCAGCTGAATGTCGGCATCACTCACCCGGAGGCTGCCCGAGCTGATCGACGCCAGACCGCTGATTCGGGCGACGGTCTTGCCGAGCACCACCGTGTAGCTCGCGTTCCAGGCGGCGCCCTGAGTGAAGTAGCCGACCCGAAGGGCGGGCTGCCCGCCGGGCGACCGGACCGCGATCGTGAGGGTGGGGTCGACCAGAACCAGCTCGGCGGGGTAGAGCGGTGTCCCGGGGCGCTGGAAGGTGACGCGGCCGTCCTTCAAGCGGAATCGCTCCGGGCTCACGCCCAGCACCACCGCGCTGGTCGTGTCGGCCACTCCGTTAGTGCTGCCCCCGGTCAGAAACTTGAGCGTGGTTCCTACCGCGCGGCGCATCGTATTCTCTTCGTCGACCGACGCGTCGTAGCTGCTGCCGATGATGGCGACGCCGGAGTCGAGTGCGAAGACGGAATTGGGGTCGAGCAGTCCAAGCGAGAACCGGTGGGTGCTGGTGCCGGCGGAGAGCGCTTCGGGCAAGGTCCGGCGCACCAGCACCCGCCCGTCGTTATAGATCGTCACACCGGTTTGCGCCGCCAGTGGGCTTCCACCCAACAGGGCGAGGCCGAGGAGTGCGGCAATTGCGCGGGGCAAGCGTCGAGTGATCACGGTCGGGCTCCTGCGCGCTCGGCGCGCGGAATGTGCGAAATCGAATGTGAAGTCTCCGAACCCTACGGCATTTCGCCGGGCCGTTTCCGCATCAGATCCATCGCGACCTGAGTGGCGATCTTCCGGGTCAGGAAGTAGGTCGCCACCACGATGGCCGCCAGCCAGACACGGATGGAAGGCCGGAGCGGAATTCGGAGCCACGCGTACCACACCACCAGCAGGCACGCCAGGAGGGAGATGTAGCGGGCCCGCGAACTTGCACGCCGGTGGAGCTCGGCGGTGCACTCGGGACAGAGGTCGCCCCAGGTCAGGCCGGGAAGCCGGACCAGGCACCCGGCGCAGGGGACCTTCGGCTCAGCCGATACGAGAGGCGACCGCATCTCCGAACTCCCGGGTCGAGGCGGTGCCGCCGAGGTCGCGGGTCCGGATGCCGGCGTCCCGAATCGTGGTGGTGATGGCGCGCCGCAGGCCGGTGGCGGCGGCCGTTTCACCCAGATGGTCGAGCATCATTGCGGCGGCCAGCATCTGGGCCGAGGGATTGGCGACGCCTTTCCCGGCGATGTCGGGCGCGCTGCCGTGCACCGCCTCGAAGATCGCCGCGGCCGCACCGATGTTGCCCCCGGCCGTCAGGCCGAGACCGCCCACCAGCCCCGCGATTTCATCACTAAGAATGTCGCCAAAGAGATTGGTGGTGACGATCACGTCGAATTGCTCCGGCTTGAGCACCAGCTGCATCGCGCAATTGTCGACGATCATGTCCGACGAGGCGACCCGGCCGGCATACTCCGCGGCGATCGCGCGGCCCACCTCGAGAAACAGGCCGCTCGCCATCTTGAGGATGTTGGCCTTGTGCACGATCGCCACTTTCTTCCGCCCGTGGCGCACCGCGTACTCGAAGGCGTAGCGGATCACCCGCTCGCAGGCATAGCGGGTTACGATGGCCTGTGACACGCCCACCGCGCGCGGGTCATCGCCCACCTTGATGAAGTGCTCCACACCG
>JBEPVJ010000104.1:0-6678 GCA_041691095.1 Gemmatimonadales bacterium | reverse complement strand
CCCTAGCGCACCTCGGGCCGCAACAGCACTTGCCACCAGTTATCTCCGGTGATCGCGGCCGCGCCGATGGATTTATCCGAATAGGTCAGCACCATCGCGTTGGTGGCGAAGGTGACGTACCAGGTGGCATACCGCGGCATCAGCAGCCTTGCGATGACTCCATAATCCGCCAGCGCCACGATATCC
The DNA here is from genome assembly GCA_041691095.1 of Gemmatimonadales bacterium. GTDB lineage: Bacteria > Gemmatimonadota > Gemmatimonadetes > Gemmatimonadales > GWC2-71-9 > JABFSM01. The sequence goes on along the minus strand of JBEPVJ010000104.1, from coordinate 6,492 downwards.
GGAATCTTTCCCAGCTCGCTGAGCTTCCGGGCGGCCTCCAGGCTCCCCGAGCTCTCCTGCAGCGGCTGCACCGCGGGGTTGGCCCGCTGGAAGGCAGCCAGCAGCTCGCGAAACGGGAAGGCCAGGCTTCCCGCATTGAACACCACCAGAGGCCCGGTGAGATCCTGGGCCCGGGCCGTCCCGAAGAATAACCCGCACAGCAGGCCGAGCGCCGTAACGACGCGGCCCCTCATAAAACCCTCCCGCGTTCGGGAAGATTGGCCAGGATGAAGGCGTAGATGTCCGCTTGCTCCTCGATGATTTTCGAGATCGGCTTGCCCGCCCCGTGACCAGCCTTGGTTTCGATCCGGATATAAACCGGATGCACCCAGCTCGTGGCCGCCTGCAATGCCGCCGCGAATTTGAAAGAGTGAGCCGGCACTACCCGATCGTCGTGATCCGCGGTGGTGATGAGTGTGGCGGGATACCCGGTGCCGGCCTGGAGATTGTGCAGCGGCGAGTAGCGCATCAGTACCGGAAACTGGCTCGCCACCTCGGCGGATCCGTACTCCGACACCCAGGCCCAACCGATCGTGAACTTATGGAACCGGAGCATGTCCAGGACGGCCACGGCGGCGACCGCCACGCCGAAGAGCTCGGGGCGCTGCGTCATTGCGGCACCCACCAGCAACCCCCCGTTGGAGCCGCCTTCGATCGCGATTCGTGAGGGGGTAGTGTACCCCTCACGCACCAGGTATTCGGCCGCCCCGATGAAATCGTCGAACACGTTCTGCTTCTTTTCGAGCATACCCGCTTCGTGCCATTCTTCCCCGTATTCGCCGCCTCCCCGCAGATTGGCAACGACATAGACGCCCCCTCGCTCAAGCCAGGGAATCAAGGTGGCGGAAAACGCCGGCGTGAGCGAAATGTCGAAGCCGCCATATCCGTACAGGATGGTGCGGTTGCCACCATCTCGGAGCATCCCCTTGCCACAAGTGAGGAACATCGGCACCCGGGTGCCGTCCTTGCTCTCGAAAAAGAGTTGCCGAGTCTCGTAGCGGCTGGGATCGAAACCCACCGTCGGGGCCTTGAAGACACCCCCCTCGCCGGTGTTCATGTCGTAATGCAGAATCGTGGTAGGGTGCAAGTATGAGGTGAAGGCGTAGAATATTCGCGAGGCCGACCGCTCTCCCGAAGGACCAGTGACGCTGCCGAGCCCGGGCAGCGGGATATCGCCCAGCGCAGCACCGTCGAGCCCGAATCGCACCAGCCGGGCGTGGGCGTCGGTCAGGTAGCTGGCCACGATGGTCGAGCCGAAGATCGCCGCGGTCTGCAGCACCGCCCGTCCCTGGGGCACCACCTCGCGCCAGTGGGCCGGCGCCGGGTTCCCCACATCCACAGCAACGACCCTCCACCGGGGGGCATCCCGGGTCGTCTGGAAGTAGAACACGGTGCCATCGTTCCCCAGCAGATGATACGCCGCGTCGAACTCGTCGAGCAGTGGCCGCACCTTTGCCGTCACGTCGGGCGCGCCGGGATCGCCCAGGTCCGACAGATAAATCCGGTTCCGGGTGTCGGTGCCAAGAGTCACCGTAATCACGAGGTAGCGTCCGTCGTCGGTTACCGTCGCGCCAAAGCCCCACTCCGGTTGATCGGGGCGCTGATACACCAGCACATCGTCCGCCTGCGGAGTGCCGAGCCGGTGGTAGTAGAGTTTCATGTCACGGTTGGCACCCACCGGACTCTCCCCCGGGGCGGGCTCGGGAAAGCGGCCATAGAAAAATCCCCGGCCATCCCTGGTCCAGGCGCCATCCGAGAACTTGATCCATCGCAAGTGATCGGCGCCGTCCAGACCGCTGTCCACGTGGCGGATCCTGAACTCCATCCAATCCGACCCGCTGGCCGAGGTCCCATACAACAGCTGCGATCCGTCGGGGCTCGGCACCGTCACCATCAGGGCGACGGTGCCGTCGTTCGAGAGAAGGTTCGGATCGAGCAACAAGCGATGGGTGCCCGCGAGAGCATCCTGCACGTAGAGGGGGGCCTGATTCTCGAGTCCTTCGTTCCGGAGGAAAAACAGCCGGCCACCCCGTGACACCGGTACCGAATAGCGCTCGTAGTCCAGCAGCTCGGTGAGACGCCGGCGGATCGACTCACGATCCGGCAACCCGCTTAGATAGTCGAAGGTGACTTCATTCTGCCCGCGGACCCACTCGACGGTTTCGGCCGAGTCGGGGTCTTCGAGCCAGCGATAGGGATCGGCAACCCGGACGCCATGGTAATCGTCGGTCACGTCGGATGTAACAGTAGGGGGCGGACGGCGGATTGCGGGCACGGTCCCCCAAAATACCGACGGGCGCTATATTCTGCGCTTCCCACGCACCGAAGGAATAGTCATGCGCCCACTCGCGCTCGCCGGACTCGCGGCCCTGTTGATGGGAGCGTGCCGCCCCTATGACAACTACGCGCCACTAGTCAGCCAGAGCGGCCTGGTCCCAGCCGAGCAATTTGCCCGCTACGGCCAGGAGCAGGCGGACGTCATGGCCATCGGGCGCTCAATCGCCAAGTGGAGGATGACCGCGGATGCGGAAGGGTTCACCGCCCAGACCGACAAGGCCGCCTGCTTCGCCCGGCGCTTTCCCGATGTCGAGACCGTGAACGCCGATCCACTCGGCCACCGTCTCACCATCCGGTTCAAGAGCGGCTGGCGCGCAGCCGCGGTGCCGGTGGATGACGGGGTCGAGCCGGAATCGACCCCCGGCATCTCCCCGCTGGGCCCCGGCTCCTGTTCCTAAACAGCTGCGCGAACACACCCCGAACCCGGAGACAGCATGAGCGAAGCCACCCCGTCCCGCCTCGATGATTATATGGACGTGTTCGTGTCGCCGACCAAGCTTTTCACCCGCCGGAGCGACGGCAAGTTCGGGCAGGCGCTGCTGGTGCTGGTAGTCCTGAGCGCGATCGTCTTCTTCGCGACGAAGACCGCGATGGCCCCGATCATGGACGCCGAATTCACCAAGGGCATGGCCGGCGCCATGAAGTCGAACCCCAACATGACGCCCGAGCAGATCGAGGCGGCAAAGAAATTCGGCACCGCCTTCGCGCCCATATTCATTCTGATCGCCATTTCGGTCAGTCCATTCATCCTGGGTTTCTTCATTTTTCTGGTGACCAAGGTCGTGGGTGGAACCCTGGGCTACATCCAGGGCGTCACCATCGCCACGTTCGCCTTTTTCCCCCGTATCGTGGAAGGCGTCGTCGGCGCGGTCCAGGCCCTTCTGATGGATGAGTCTAAGCTCACCTCGCGTTTGAGCATTTCGCTCGGCGCCGGCAGATTCATGGACACGGCCAGCAACCCGTACATACTCGCACTGGCCGGCCGGATAGACGTGTTCACGATCTGGGTCACCGCCCTGATCGCGATCGGCATCAAGGTGATCGCCAAGGTCAGCACCGGCCAGGCCGTGGCGGCGTCGGTGATCATCTGGTTCATTGGGGCACTCCCGGTCCTCTACCAGGCCATGAAGGCGGCGCCATAACCCGCGCTACCGGATGGGGGGTGTCCATGCGACGCCCCCCATCCGCGCTACTCCTCCCATCATCTCCGCCATCTCCAGCATCTCCGCCGCCGACACCACGTTCTTCGATCCATCCCGGAATTCCGCCAGCGCCGCTTCGATCGTCTTGCCTTTGAGCCGGCGAGGCACCCGGTCGGAGCTCAGGATGTCGGAGATGATGTCGTGCATCATGTGGAGATTGTCGAAGATCGCGGCGGCCCGCGGGTGCCGGGCGGTAAACTGCGGCGCCACCTCGGCGGTCATCGGCATGATTTCGGGAAATCCGCCGGGGTGGTCGAGCATCGCCCAGAACCTCGCCACGGTCTGATCGACGCCGGCCTGGCGCGCGGCCGGCGAATCGGCGCCGATCAACGGCTCATAAAGCCCCACCTGCAGCCAGTGGTAGGCCCAGATCAATCCGTTGAAGCGCGGATATCCCTGGCGGAAAACCTTGCTGTAGTAAGCGTCCTCCATCAGCGCCATCGTCTTGGGTGTACTGGCGAAGGCGAGCCCGCGGTTGCTCAGGTAGTAGTCGATGAGCCGCTCCACCTGCGGCTCCTTCTCCTGCGGAGACAACCGCTCATCGGAGTAGACGTCGTAGATCTGCCGGTGCAGCAGGTGGGCCCAATCGAACATCTGCTTGGCCCGCCAGGCCAGTCGGGCGTAGGAAGGCATCACCGCTTCTTCGGCGATCGAGAACCGTGGCGGGTTACGCAACAGGTCTCGGGTCAGGAAGTCGAAGTCCTTCGCCAGGCGTTCCTGGGCGGTTGCCGGATCGGACCAGAGCCGCTCGTACAGCGCGGCGTGGCCGAAATCGAACGCGTTGAAGAGCCGCGCCGCCTCGGGGTACCGGTGCAGGAAGCTCCAGTTGAAGGCACCCGGAAAATAGGCCTGGTCGTCCCGCCGCTGGGCCGGCGCAGGCCGACTCCACGACAGCAATGCCGCGAACAGAACAAGCCGTCTCATCGGCCGCCTCCCGGCATCAGAAAGGCAAGCGCGAAGGAATGCGAGAGTCCAAACGTGACGACGGACTCCGCCCGATTGCGCCTCGCGAATTCCAGCTCGAGTCCGGCATTGAGAACCAGGGTCGGGGCAAGCTGCTGCCGGGCTCCCACCCCCGCTGTGTAGCGCACCGGCGCGCCATGGGCCTCCGAGCCGGCCGAGCCCTCTGCCACGAGCAGCAGGCTCTTTCGCAGTACCGTATGGTCCAGCGCCACGCCAACCCACCAACGCGGTATCGGCCCCGCCGCCCCGACCGCGTCCGGAGAGACCAGCGCAAGCGAGGCATTGAGGTGTACCCGTTGCGCACCGAAAGAGTGGGTAGCGAGCCCGGTGACTGAGACACCGGTACCACGCCCGGCGGCGGCGCCCGCGGGAACCGACGCGTCCAGCCGAACGGCGAGACCGGGAAGGCTGATGCGTTCGGTGGAGACGTTGAGCAAGACGGAGAACTCGGCGCCCGCCAGCCCGGCGTTCGCGATCGACCCTGAAGGCACCGCGTAGGGAAGCCGAAGGCCCACCTGGGCCGCCCTGGCGAATCCAAACATCACTTCCGGAATCACGAGGTTCACGCCTCCCGCAGGCGTTCCCACCCGGCGATACTGACCGCTCAGATCGAACCCGTAATGCTCCAGTGCGTAAGCGTCTTCTACCGCGCCCGGGCGGCCCTGGTCAAGGTTGCGATAGTCGATTTGACCTTCGGCCGGCGCGGCGATGATCGCCGCCGCCAGCAGCACAAGCAAGAATTTCACATGGCCCTCGTTCCGTCAGAGTGAGGCGCAGTTGACTCACATGAAGCGGAAGAGTCCTTGTGGAGGTGGAGTGGGAGGCTCGGTTGAGCGCTTGAGGAGGCGGGTGGAGCCGTGTTCTGGAATTGCAGAGGCGGGAGGAGAGCGAACCTGGGCCGTCTGGACCGGCGCGGCGGAAAGCAGGGAGGAACAGCTCGATGCCGAAGCGCAGCGAGCCGGCGGGCAGTGCGGACACGAGTCCGAATGGTCGTCCCGAGTATTATTCGGAACCGTGCCATGGCCACCCATTTGGCCATGAGTTGCGGGCGCCTCGGCTGCGGCGCAATGCTCACCGGTCCGGGGCGCAATCTGCCCCGGCAGCAACAGGGTCGCCCAGAGAATTCCGGCGACAATCGCGTGAATCCTGCGTTTGGCCTGCATCGTCTGAACCATAGCAGGCGTGACCACTTCCGGCACCTCGAAGGAGAATCCCGTGGCTCGACCCGGTGGAAAGCTCATCGTGATCCTGGCCATTCTTGGTTTTGTGGCCTTCCTGGCATGGACAACCGTGTCAGCGCAGAAGGTGGAGTGTCGTGTGTGTGTCCAATTCAAGGGGGGCCGGAATTGCGCCACGGCCTCCGCGGCAGATGAAAAAAGCGCCGTGCAGGGCGCTCAAACGACGGCCTGCGGCCCACTTGCGAACGGAATGGACGCGACAATCGCGTGTGGAAATACGGTCCCGCTGGTCCGGGAATGCCGCCCTAAGTAACGGCACAACGTATGCGTCAGGATTAAACCGTCACCCTGCAGGACCGGAGGCTATGGTACAGGACGATCGGCAGCTCACTATCCGGGAAATGGACGAAGGGGAGGAGTTCGGCGCCTGGCTGAACGACCTCACCGAGCGCTACGACGACGATCGCGTCGATGATGCGGTCCAGGAGCGCCATCTCGTCCTCTCCGACGAAATCGGAGACTGGATTGGTGGCCTGCGCTGGTCTTTCCGCGGCGGCGTCGCTCAGGTGGTGGATATCGGAGTGCTCCCGCGAGAACGCCATCAGGGCCATGCACATCGGCTCCTCGCCGCGTTTGAGACCAGGGCGGCGGAACAGGGCGCCCACCTGCTGGAATTCTGGACCGACAACGTCGAGGAAGAAGCGATTCTTTCCGTAATGGGGTGGCAGCGCATTCTGAGCCGCAATGAATACATCGGCGGCCGCACCTGGTAC
>JBEPVJ010000103.1:0-6729 GCA_041691095.1 Gemmatimonadales bacterium | reverse complement strand
GCTAGCGCACCAGCCCAACCAGGAGCATGAAGGTGCGATTCTTGTAGCTCGCGCTGGTCGTCACGGTGGAGAGCTTGAGATCGGACAGACCGTAGACGTAGCGCCCCTCGAGCGAAATCCCCACCCGTCTGCCACCCAACCGAATCCCTCCACCGATCACCCCGGCGTAGTCCGTTTTCTTTCGTCCGGCGTCGGGGCAGGGAGCCGCATTGTTGGCGGTGCGGCACTTCGTCTCGAAGGAAATCTGGGGTCCGGCGTACACGAACGGCCGGAGCGCCGGTGTCGGGATGGTGACCTTCACATACGCAGGAATGTCGATGTAGTCGAGATGGGTCCACTGGTCGGCAATACTCTCATCGGACCGGGCCCCACGCTGGGCGTACAGCGCCTCGAAGTCGAACCCGATGACCTTGGCCCGGTACCCGAGAAATAGCCCTCCCGCCGCGCCGATTCGGGTCTTGAGGTTGCCCGGAAGAACTCCCTTGTTCTGGATATTGCCGAAAGACGCGCCGACCTTGACGCCGTATTCAGACTGTGCGTTCAACGTGGAGTATGACGCCAGGACCACCCCGGCGGAGATGATAAGGTCGCGAAAACGCATGATAGTGCCTTGCCTGTAAGGGAGATTGAGTGCCGCTACATCTTCGTGGGACGCCGAAACCGGCAGTTCCGACACGCCCGATTTGGACCCGGTGTCGCACGATGCGCCACTCTGCGGGAGAGCGCGTCTTGAATCGAGAATCTGACAGTGTCAAAATTCTGCAGAGATCTCCCGCCAACATTCTGCACTAGCGCGACTTAGCGACCCACCCGTACCGTCCGCCACCGAGTCCGTCCCCGCCCTGGCGAGGTACGCCGTTTGCCCGGTAGTGCCCAGGCAGTTCCACCTGGAGAAACGATGCGTTTTCGATACCGCGACACTCGCGGAAAAGTGGTTTCGCTTGCCGACGTGGCCTCCCTGCTCAAGGCGATCCGGGATGGCGCACTGACTCCCGATTCCGACCTCGCCGTGGGCGACGACAAGACCTTCCAGCGTGCCGAGATGGTCGCGGCATTTCAGCAGGCCGCTCTCGCGGTGAGTCGCACCGGAGGCGTCGCCACCGGCACCACAGCCGGCGCGCCCGTGGTCGCATGGCACGCGCGGAGAGGGGTTCGGGTGGGCGCCGGCATCGCTGCAATCGCGCTCTTTGGAGTCTTCGCCATGCTCCGGTTGCAGACGATCGGGCGGGAGCACGCCCGGGAGTTCGCAGCGGCGGCGGCGCCAGCCGGCCCATCCCACCTCGCAGAAACCGCGCTCGCCAGGATCGGCGCGGAGTTCGGCGATTCGGCGGCGGTTTCTCAGCACCGGCTGGAGGATTGGGTCGATCGGCAGCATTTCCCCGAGCGGTTCCGAGGCGGGGCCCTCCACGGCGTTTCCTCATTGCGGGGGGTTCGCGCTTCCGCGACGAAGTACCGCGAGACGGCGGATAGCCTCCTGGTTCGGAGCCGGACCTTCGCGGTGATTCTGGTGCAGCGGGCCGACTCAGCCGAGGCGGCCGATACCGCCCTCAATGGTCTGGGGATTTCCGCCGAAGACGCCCTGGTCAAATGGCAGAAAGACATCGAGACCTACGCCGACATCCAGCGGTCCTCGGCTGCGACGCTGGACTCGCTCGCCGCGTTCGTGCTCAACCGCCAGCAGTCATTCGCGATCCGGGAAGGCCAGCCGGTGTGCCTCAGCCGCGTCGACGCGGCGCGGTTTCGCGAGCTCGCCGCAAATCTCGGCTCGCTCGCCGGGAGGGAAAAGGCCTGGGCCGATGCCCTGAGAGAGCGCCGGCCCGAATGGATGAACGCCTTGTCCGAGGGTCAGCGTCCCCGGTTCGGCCGCAACGTCCTTAGCGGTCCAACCAGTAACTGAGCTTCACCAGAAAGGTGTTGTCGGGGTGCACGCTGAACAGACGATCCAGGTCACCCCGGAATGAGCGAGTGCCCTGGGCGTCCTCGAAATCCTGCCGCCCTTGCTGCCAGACCAGGAACAATGCCGAGCCCGGCCGGTATTCCCAACGCAGGACCACATTCGATCGAAACTGCTTGACGTTGAAACCGCCCGGACTGGCGGCCTCGGGGCCGAGGTAGGGCTGGAACCGGTCGGCGTAGCTCGCGGCTCTCGGATCGCTGAGCTCCCGAACGCTGCTGTACTTTCCCTTGCTCACGAACGGCTCGGCGTACGCCTGAATCGTCAGCGTGGGCGTGGCGGTAAAGTTCACCCGCGCCTGCAGGCTCGCGGTGCGCTGCACCAGATGGGCGAAGGTGTAATGGGTCAGGGTGCCGGTGTCGGTGAAATTGCCGAACGGCTGGCGGTCATCGGTGTTCCAGTTGTAGTTCAGCCCGAGGGTGGCGGTCCAGCCGGTGGACACCCGGAAAGCCATCGTCGGATTCACATTGAAGGAGTGGGAGCGGCCATTGTCGCCCTTCCAGTAATTGAGCCACACGCTGGGAGCCGCGAACCACCGAGTGTCACCCTGGATGCCGAGCCAGGGTGAGATAAAGCTCTCGGTACGAAGCGCCGGGCCGCCGCGGGCGCAGCGATCGCAATACACGGTACCCAGCCCGCCCAGTGTGCCACCCATGTGAATAAAGAAGCTGTTCGGCAGCTCGAAGTGGACGTTGCTGTTTACCGCGTGATCGAGTGCCAGCCCTTTGGCGGTCCAGTCGTTCCACTCGTTGAAATTCCAGAAGAGCCTCCGGAAGAACGGGCCCGGCTTGTTGAACTGGAGCGTGGCCCAGGTCGCCTGGTCCTGCCAGTCGGCGCGGCGCAGGTATCCCAGATCATTGGCTTCAAAGCCCGGGGAAACCCGCTGGTAACTGGTCTCGAATCGGATCTTGCCGCCGCCGACCTTGCCGAACTTGACCTGGCCGGAATATCCACCGAGCGAGGTTCGGGTCGGGTCGTAGTTCAGCTCGGCGTCGGGACGCTGGAAATAGTGCACCGAGCTCAACTGGGTGGCATCGATCGCTGCGGCACTGCCGGTCACCCGGGACCCGGCGATCCGGGCGTTGATCTCATAGCGGCTCCTGGCGAACCGGTGGCGGAAGTCGAAACCTCCAACGGCGGCGCTGGACCGCAGGGCGCCGTTGGTGAACTGATCGAGCGAGCGGTTCACCATCGTCCCGATGATTCCGATGCTGGTTTGGCCCTTGCGGAGATCCTGGTTGGCCCGCACCACGGCATAGTTGGTGCGCGGCTCGATGGTGTTGTCCAGCACACCCTGCTCCCGCCCGGTGTAGGCATCGAGCAGACCCATGGACAGGCCCTTGGAGGTGCGGCCGGTCAGCTTCGCGGCGCCCAGGATGTTGGTGCCGGTGTTGGCGGCATCCTCGGGACCGGCAAGTTGAGGAGAACGGCCGATTCGCCGCGAATAGAACAGGTTCTCGGAGCCGCAGTCGTTCACCGCGTAGCAGTTGACGCTGAAGCTGAGCAGCCCGGCCCCCTCGATGAAGAAGGGACGCCGCTCCTGGAAGAAGGTCTCGAACGCGCCCAGGTTGAGCACCGCTGGATCCGATTCGACCTGGCCGAAGTCCGGGTTGACGGTGCCGTCGACCGTGAGATTGCTGGAGAGCCCGTACTTGAAGTCGAGGCCGCCGGTGTACCGCTGGGGATGGTCGAAACTGCCGTCGGGCTTGGCCACCGTGATGTTCTTGCTGACCGCATAGGGGGAAATCTCAAGCCGCCGCGGCGCGGCCAGCCCCACCAGACCTTGGACCTCACCCAGCTGGGACGAGAGCCCCGCGACGTTGTTGTGATAGAGCGGCCAGCTCACCCGCTCCTTGTAGCGGTCGATGTCGCGCCAAACCGCGAAGCCGAAGGTGTTGGACTCGACCTGAGCGTAGCGCATCTGGGAGAGCGGGATCCGGAATTCCGCGGTCCACCCCAGCGAATCCACCGAGGTGCCGGCTTCCCAGACACCGTCCCACGCGTCGTCTTCATTCGCGTCGTTCGAAATGGCGAAGTCCCGCTTGACGCCCGCGGGATTGACGGCAAACTCGTATCCCGACCGGCGGTCGTGATAGGAGTCCACAATGATCTTGATCTGATCACTGGCGGTGCGGATATCCCGTCGGGCCAGCAGCTTGAGGATGCGCTTCGGGTCGCTGTCGAAGGCCCGGACGAAGACGTAGAAGTTCCGGGCGTCGTACGCTACCCGGACCTCGGTGGCGAACCGGGGCGGCTTCCCCGGGTTAGGGTCGAACTCCTCGAATGCGGTGATCCGCGGGGCGTTCTGCCAGACATCGTCGTTGTCCTTGCCGTCGATCACCGGGGCATGGGCCGCGCGCAGGGCGATGGCCGTCGTGGCGCTCGGCGAGGGAGCCTCGACCGAATGATTTCTGACGTCGAGTGCCTGCAGCAGCAGCAGCGCAGCGAACGCGGACGCGATCATGGATCTCTCGTGTTGGGGAACTACCCATGAGATACGTTCCGTCGAGAAACCGTTGCGCTGCGCCTCCCCGGCCGGTCCCGTTCGTCTCTCCTATATAAGGAACCTCGGAACGGTGCGGTTCCACCTATAGTTACGAGTGTTTCATGCTTAAAATGCTCATGCGCCACGGGGGCTCGTCTTTCCGGACGGGACTGGCTCAATTTCCGCCATCCAAGGGGCTAGGACATTGAAGGTTTCGGGCAAAGCAATCATCGACACCATCCTCCGGGGCACCGGGTTCGCCTCCGGCGAGACCGGAGACGAGCTGCCGCTCAGAGCGGAGCTCTTCAGCCGCGACCAGATGGAGCAGCACGGGAAGCGACTCGCCGCCTCGCATCAGGTGGCCCCGGGTCACATTCCCGACCAGCTGCTCTCCCGGCTCAGTGAAAACGAGGAGGTGCTGATCGCGGCGTCGGACCTGCTCACTGCCGCCGCCAAGGCCAACCGCCGGATCGCGCCCGCGGGTGAATGGCTGCTGGACAATTTCTATCTGATCGAAGAGCAGATCCGGCTGGCGCAGCGTCACCTGCCGAAGGGCTACAGTCGCGAGCTTCCCCGGCTGGTCGGTGGCCCGTCGGCGGATATGCCTCGGGTCTATGACCTGGCGCTGGAGACCATCTCCCATGGCGACGGCCGGGTCGACCCCGAGAGTCTCAACAGCTTCATCTCCGCCTACCAGGCGGTGTCCCCGCTGGCGCTGGGCGAGCTCTGGGCGATCCCGATCATGCTGCGGCTGGCGCTGATCGAGAATCTGCGGCGGGTGGCGGCACGAGTGGTGGGCGGACGGCTCGACCGCAATCGCGCCGAGGGCTGGGCCGATGAGATGACGGCGACCGCAGAGACCGATCCCAAGAGTCTCATCCTGGTCGTAGCGGACATGGCGCGCTCCAATCCACCGATGTCCTCCGCGTTCGTTGCGGAGCTGGCGCGAAGGATCCAGGGTCAAAGTCCGTCGCTCGCGTTGCCGATGACGTGGGTGGCGCAGCGGCTGTCCGAGTCGGGGCGCACCATCGAGCAGCTGGTCCAGGTAGAGAACCAGCAGCAGGCCGCGGACCAGGTCTCGATCAGCAACAGCATCGGGAGCCTCCGTTTCCTGGGCGCGATGGATTGGCGGAACTTCGTCGAGAGCATGAGCGTGGTGGAGGAGACGCTGCGCGAAGATCCTGCCGGGGTATACCCCCGGATGGATTTTTCCAGTCGCGACGGATACCGGCACGCGGTCGAGCGGCTCGCCCGGAAGAGCGGGCTGGAGGAGTCGGACGTCGCCCGCCGGGTGGTGAAGCTGGCGGATACGGCGCGCGACCGGAACGACCCTGACCCGCGCGCGGCGCACGTCGGGTTCTACCTGATCGGGCCGGGTCTTCCCGGATTGGAGCAGCTGGCCGGGCTCAAGCCGACCCACACCGAGGCGCCGGTTTCGTTGTTCGCATATCTCGGCCCGTTGTTCCTGCTGTCGGCGATGCTGGCGGCAAGTGCGGCGCTGGAGGCTCACGCCGATCGGTGGCCTCTGCTGCTTCAAATACTGGTGGCCGTGCTGTCATTGATCTGTGCCAGCCATCTGGTGCTCTCGCTGGTCAACTGGCTGGCGACGCTACTGGTGCATCCCGCATTGCTTCCCCGCCTGGATTTTTCGCACGGTATACCGGAGGAGGCCCGCACGCTGGTCGTGGTGCCGACGATGCTCGGCTCCCCCACCGACGTGGAGGAGCTCTGCGAGGCGCTCGAAGTCCGATTCCTCGCCAACCGCGACGACCGGCTGCACTTCGGCCTGCTGACGGATTTCCAGGACGCGCTGCTGGAACATGAGCCTGACGATGCGACAGTGCTGGATCTGGCCCAGGCGACGATCAGGGATCTGAACGCGAGGTATCCCCGCGAAGATGGAGACGCCTTCTTCCTCTTTCACCGGCCGCGGCGGTGGAATCCGCGGGAGCGATGCTGGATTGGGCATGAGCGGAAGCGGGGCAAGCTCTCCGATCTGAACGAGCTGCTTCGTCACGGGAGCACGGCGGCATTCTCCGCCATCGTGGGCGGTATCGAGACCCTTGCCGCAGTCCGCTACGTCATCACCCTGGACCGCGATACGCAGCTACCCCGCGACTCGGCCCGGGAGTGCGCGGGGGCGATGGCCCACCCGCTGAACCGTCCTCGCTACGATGCCGCCACCGGGCGAGTGACCGAAGGCTACGGCATCCTCCAGCCCCGGGTCGGCGTGAGTCTGCCGGCGAGCAATCGCTCCTACTATGCCCGGTTGTTCGGCAGTGATCCCGGG
>JBEPVJ010000102.1:0-6829 GCA_041691095.1 Gemmatimonadales bacterium | reverse complement strand
CCATGATGCCGTCCTTGATTTCGCCCAGGCTCTTGTAGAACCGGTTCTTGAGCTCGGAGAGCTTCACCGTCTCCTTCGAATCCTCGAAGATTCCCTGCAGCATCAGCTGCTCGGGCGAAGTCAGCTCACTCCAGTCCTTGGGCTCCTTGGTTCGGTGAAAGATGTAGTCCTTTTCCTTGACCAGCCCGAAGAGTAGTGAGGACTCGACTTCCTCGATCTTGAGGAACCCGCGCACGGCCAGATCTACCAGGCTCGCGGTGATGTCCCGCATGTCGACCGATTCGTCGGTGAGGGTTCCCACCTCCGACGGCGTCATGCCCTGGGGCGGCTCGTATTGCACCGAAATCGGCAGCCGCTCGGGGTCGCGGCCCCGGCGGGACCAGTGCATCAGCATGAGGATCAGAATCGGAATCGGAATGGCCAGCGGCCAGTTGGCGGCAAGGAAGCTCGCGGTACGCTGCGCCGTTGTCGGCTCGGCCACCAGTCCCTTGTTCCATCCCACGACCGCGGTGAGTCCCTCCCGGAATTCGAGCTTACGCGGCATCGTGATGCGGATGACGCTGCCATCGATCTCTTCCCGGGCATCGTGGGCGGTCGCGCCGTATGCCCCGTTGAACGCCGTCGCCCGGACTCCGGCCGCTCCGTCGGGAAGCGTGATCCGGGCAGAGACGTCTCCCAGCGCAAAGTCCCATTCATTGCCGGTCACGTTCCAGTAGAGCTCATCGTGATCCTGGAAGAATCTCAGCGCGTTGCGGGCCCGGTATTTGAGCGTGATGGTGCGGATGGCATCCTGGGCTCCGGGAATCCAGATCTTGTACTTGAGCAGAGCGCCGTCGCGGCTGGTTTCGGTCTTGAGAGGAGTCCCCTGCTCGTCGGTGGCAGACGTGAGTGAGACCTGAATGGACCAGTTGAGGTCTTCGTTGGTGCGGTACTTCACCGGGATCACGCGATACAAACCGTTCCAGGATCCTACGAAGTGGGCTCGGATCGTTTCGGCCACGTCGATGCTGCCATCCCGGTTGACGGCAATGTCGGCATCGAAGCGCTCCACCACGATGCCGCGCTGGGCCGCCGCCGGCGCCGCCAGCAAGACAAATCCGAGGGCGGCAACCGTTGCGTGCCTCACACCTCCACCCGCGGTGACGCCGCGTCGGAGCCATCGGCCAGCCCGAAGAATTCTTCGGGCCCGAATCCAAAGGGACCAGCCACCAGATTGGCGGGGAATTGGGCGATTCGCGTGTTCAGGTCCCGGACCACCGCGTTGTAGTAGCGGCGCGAGTTCTGGATGTTGTCTTCGATCTCGGTGAGCCCGCGCTGCAGCGCGAGAAAACTCTCCCCTGCCTTGAGCTCAGGGTACGCCTCGGCGATGGCGAGAAGCTGCTGCACCTGCCCGGCGAGGGCCCGCTCGGCGACGCCGGCCGCGCTCGCCCCGGAGGCGACGAGGGCGCGATTGCGTGCCTCGACCACCGCCTCGAGGGTGCTTTTTTCGTAGCCCGAATGTCCCTTCACCGCCGCAACCAGGTTGGGGATCAGGTCGTGGCGGCGCTTCAGCTGCACATCGATGTCGGACCAGGCATTGCGCGCGAGCAGACGCAGGCGGGTGAGCCCGTTGTATGTCAGGGCGAGATGGGCGCCGACAGCCACGACTGCCGCGAGGAGGGCCCAACCCATGAGGAATCTCCGGAAGAAGGCGTGCGAAGTCGAAGATAGCGTCCACCCCTCCGAGCCCATTGATCTTCGGTATATTTTCGGTATTCTAGGGGGTGTTTACCCACTTGCACGTCCATTCCTGGTTCTCCATGGGCCAGGGAGCAAGCAGCCCCGACCAGCTGATCTCCGCGGCGATTGCGCGGGGGTTCTCGACGCTGGCCTGCACCGACACCAATGGGGTCTACGGTGCGGTCGAATTCCAGCGGGCCGCCGAAGCGGCCGGCATCCGGCCGATCCTGGGCGCTCACCTCGTGCTGGGAGACGAGGAGTGTGTGGCACTGGCGATGGACGAACCGGGGTGGGGAGCGATTTGTCGGGTGGTGAGCGGGGTGCACTGGAAGAATGCCGGGAGGCTTACCGATCAGCTCGCTCATGATCGTTCCGGCGTTGCCCTTCTCTCCGCGAACCTGCCCTTTCTCGAGCGCATCGTGTGCCTGAGCGGTCCGACCGATGTCTACGGTGAGCTTCGCCCGGGCAAGGAGCGCCACGCGGTGCTGGCGGCGGCGCGGCGTCTGGGGCTGCTCCCGGTCGTGACCAACGCGGTCATGTTCGCCAACGCGGAAGACTGGGGCCGCCATCGGCTGCTGTGCGCGATTGCCGGGAATACGACGATGTCGGAGACCCGCCCGGCCGGCCTCTTCCCCGCCGAGAGCTGGCTCAAGCCGCCCGCCGAAATGTCCCGCCACTTTCCCGACGTTCCCGAGGCGCTCGACCATGCCGCCGAGCTGGCCGACCGCTGCCGCTACCGGATTCCGATCGGGGATCGCATTGTGCCGCCCCGCTACGCCGAGGCCACCGATGCGCTGGAGCAGCTGCGGGTTATGGCCTACGAAGGCGCCAGCCGGCGCTACGGCACCATCGCCCCGATCACCCGGGACCGATTGGAGCATGAGCTCCACATCATCGGGATGAAGGGATTCGCGGACTACTTCCTGGTCGTGCACGATATCGTCGCTCATCGTGCCACGACCCACTGCGGCCGCGGCTCGGTGGCCAATTCGATTGTCTCCTATTCCCTCGGCATTACCCACGTCGACCCCTTGCGCGCGGGTCTCCTGTTCGAGCGCTTTCTCAATCCCGAGCGGAAGGATCCGCCGGACATCGACCTCGATTTTCCCTGGGACGAGCGCGATCACATCCTGGGCTGGGTCTTCACGCGATACCCCCGGCCCCGCGCGGCCATGGTGGCCAATCACAACACCTTCAAGCTGCGGGGCGCGCTTCGCGAAGTGGCCAAAGTGGAGGGCCGGCCGGAGGGAGAAATCCGCGAGGTAACCCGCCGGATTCCCTGGTACAGCGACGAGACCCCGATTCACCAGCTGCTGGCCGAGCATCCCAACTTCGCCGGCCTGAACCTGCCGGCGGCATGGATCGACCTGGCCCGGCGCGCGACCCCACTGGTCGGTACGCCGCGGCATCTCTCGCTGCATCCCGGCGGCGTCGTGATCGTGCCCGGCGCGCTCACCGACTACGTCCCGCTCGAGCCCGCCGCCAAGGCGCTGGAGGGGTACCCCGGCCTCGCCGTCCCGGTCATCCAGTTCGAGAAGGACGGCGCCGAAGACGCGGGGCTGGTGAAGATCGACCTGCTGGGCAACCGGTCGCTGGCGGTGATCCGGGACGGGATCGAGGCGGTGCGGGTTAATACCGGCCGGGCGCTCGACTATTCCTCGGCCGACGCTGGGGAAGACCCCGCCACCAGGGCCCTGTTCGGCGCCGGGCGCACCATGGGGGTGTTCTACACCGAGTCCCCCGCGTCGCGGCTGCTCTGCATCAAAAGCAGGGCGGAGTCGTTCGAGCTGCTGGTGCTCAACACCAGCATCATCCGCCCGGCATCCAATCGCTTCATCCGGGTGTACCTGGAGCGGCTGCACGGCGCGCAGTACGAGCCGCTCGATCCGTCGCTGCGAGACGTGCTGGCCGAAACCTTCGGGGTGATGGTCTACCAGGAAGACGTGGTGAACGTGTGCGCCGCGTTCGCGGGCATGCCGCTCTCCAGCGCCGACGGTCTGCGCAAGGCGCTCTCGAAGAAACGCCCGGTCAAGGCGCTGGCCTCCTACGCGCGGGAGTTCTTTGCCGGCGCGCTGGCGCTGGGCCGAAGCCCGGAGAACGCCAGGAAGGTCTGGGAGATGGTGATGAGCTTTGCGGGTTATAGCTTCTGCAAGGGCCACTCCTGCTCCTACATCCAGGTATCGCAGCAATCGGGATACCTCCGGGCCCACTACCCGGCGGAATTCTTCGCGGCGGTGCTGGCCAACGGCGGCGGATTCTACGCCCCGTTCGCGTACATCGCCGAAGCCCGCCGCGCCGGGGTGACGATTCTTCCGCCCGACATCAACGCCAGCGGGTTCGAGACGACAGGGTGCGGACGCGAGATTCGCGTGGGGCTGCAGTTCATCAAGGGGCTGAGCGCGGGAGCGATAAGGCAGATAGAGGTCGGGAGACCTACCGGCTTCCGGAGTCTCCCCGACCTCCGCGCCCGTACCGGCCTCAAGCCCGAGGATCTTCGGCTGCTGATCAAGGTGGGTGCGTGCGACAGTATCGCCGAGGGGAAGACCCGGCCCGAGATGCTGTGGGAAACGGACAAGTCGGCCGGTCGGTATATCAGTAAGGCGGCAGGGGAAGAGCTGATTCCCAGACTACCGGTCTCTACCGACCTGCCGGCCTGCCGGCTTTCCGAATACACCGCCGATCGCCGCCGCAGGACCGAGTACGAGCTATTGGGCTTCTCCACCGATCGTCACCCCATGACACTGCACCAGGAAGCGCTGCGACGATTCCGGTTGATCTCCGCTACCGAGCTGCACCGGCACGTGGGCCAGGCGGTGATCTGCGCCGGCATGCTCACGACCGCGAAGCCGGTGCACACCGCCAAGGACGAGCCCATGCAGTTCGCCACCTTCGACGATGGAATCGGGCTGATCGAAACGGTGCTCTTTCCCGAGGTCCATCGGACCCGCGGCCATGTCCTCTTCGACCCGGGACCCTTCATCTTCCGGGGCAAGGTAGAAGAGGAATTCGGCGCCATCACGGTCACCATGACCCATCTGGACCGCCTGGAGCGCATGCTGGCCAAGATGCCGAAGGCGAGTCAGGCGGCTCGGGGCCGATGACCGAGATGAAGAAGGAGACCCGCCACTCCGGCGGCGAATGCCACCAGGTAGTAGACGCCCAGCAGCGGAATCGAGACAAGACCGGAGAGAAATCCTTTCCGCCTGAAGAACCAGAGGTACACCGGGGAGCACGCGGCGAGATGTCCCGCCGCTGCCGCGAAGAAGGTCACACGGGCCCATGGGTACCCGCTCAGCAGCCAGACGAACAATGCCGAAACGGCAAGAACGACGAGCACAATCCGGATGCCTTCGCGATGGTCGGCCGCGAGGGTGCCGCGAAAGGCTCCCCGCCGCTCCAGCAGAAGGCGGGTCCAGGGAATCCCCCGGTCCCGGAAATCGGTGCGAATCATGGAGAGAAGACTCCATGACTTGAGGTGAGCGCCTTGCATGAGGGGATCGAGCAGAATGTCTCCGCCGTGGGACCGAAGCCGGTATCCGAGTTCGATGTCTTCGATCTGCGGCCGGGGATATCGAATGGCGTCGAAGCCGCCGGCGGTTCTGAAGGCATCCCGGCGCACGGCACCCAGTCCGGCCCAGAAGGTTTCGGCCGGGCCTGCAGAACGACTGTGCACGTAGTGGTGGAGCAGATTTCGAAATCGCGAGACCAGGCCCGGGCCTTCGGGCTCGGCGTCGTAGGACCCGAAGATCGCCACGGCTTCCGGATGCGCGGCGATCGACCGCACCAGCTGTCCGAGCGTGTCAGGGTGGAGCCTGACGTCGGCGTCGACAAACAGCAGCCATTCCCCCCGCGCCGCCGCCGCGCCGGCATTCCGCGCCGCGGCAGGCCCCGCGGGCGGTGGGCCGAGTCGCACCACACGATCGGCGTATCGGGCGGCCACCTCGGCAGTGGCGTCGGTGCTCGCGTCGTCCACCACGATGAGCTCCCGCTGCACGCCCTCGGCAAGGCCCTCGAGAATCGCCGGTAGTGTGGTGAGCAACAGCGATGCAGCCTGGTGAGCCGGAACGACGACGGAGATCGAGAGAGCCGGAGCCACTAGAACGCGGCGATCTCCTCGGCCTGCTCGACGGGTCCGGGAGACAGATGATGATCGACCCGCTGATCCTCGTGATAGTCGAAGCCGGTGTTAACCGCCCAGACGTCGTGGCGAGCGCCTAACATGTTCCAGACGGTCATCATCGCCGTGAGCATCGAGTGATCCTGGTTGTTGTACTTATGCATGCCGTTCCGGCCGACGGTATGCAGATTCTCGATCGGATCGATGAAGGTACGAATGACCTCCAGATGGGCGCGATACTCCGCGTCGTAGACGGGGTAGGCCTTGGGCACCCGAATGACGGTGCCGTCGCGCACCTGGCCCCGCTTGGCCAGGCCGAGGGCCTCGATCTCCCGGATCGCGAGATCGATGATCTCCTGATCTGTCGCCTCCCAGATCGCGTCGCCCCGAAAGCAAAAATATTCCATGCCAAGGCAAGTGCAGTCGGGAATGGGTACCATGGCCGCGCTCCAGTTGTTGAAATTCTGGATGCGCCCGACCTTGACACCCGGTGAATGGATGTAGATCCAATTGTCCTGGAACAGGTCGGCTCCGTCCACCATCAGGGCCACCATCACGAAGTCACGATATCGGAGACCGGCGGCGGCGGTCGAGACCTCGACCAGTGGCGCGGGCTCGAGAGAAGCGATCAGCGCCGGAAGGTCGGTGGTGCTGATGACGTGATCCGCCTCGAAGCGCACCTCGCCCGACGGCGATGCGGCCCGAACAGCGACGACGCGTTCGCCGCGGCGCTCCACCGCAATCACCCGGTGATCCAACAGTACGCGATTTCCCATGGCTTCGACGCGGTCCCGACAGGCTTCCCACATCTGGCCCGGACCGAGCCGGGGATATTGAAACGAATCGATCAGGGACTTGATCGACGCCGGTCGTTTGGTCAGGGTGCTGGCGTGGAGGATCGCCCGGGCCAGGGAAAGTCCCTTGATCCGCTGCGCGGCCCATTCGGCCCGGATCTCCGTGCAGGGAATGCCCCAGACTTTCTCGGTGTACGTC
>JBEPVJ010000101.1:0-6845 GCA_041691095.1 Gemmatimonadales bacterium | reverse complement strand
GGGCGCGGCAGAGCGCGCTGCCGATGAATCCGCCGGCGCCGGTGACCGCGATCATGCGAGAAAGCCCGCCGCGGCCTTGAGGACTTCAAGGTAGCGCGCAGCCAACACGCCGCGGTGAAAGCGCTCCCCCACATAGCGGGTGCCCCGCGCGCCGATCGCCGCGCGTTCCGTGGCCGGCAACCCCGCCAGCCGGGCCAGCGCCTCAGCCAGCGCGGCGCCATCGCCCGGCGGCACACTCCAGCCGGCGCCGCTCTCCTCGAGCGCATCGGGTACCAAGCCGCTCGCCGAGGCGACCACCGGCCGGCCGCACGCCATGATCTCGAACAGCTTGGTAGGGAGCGCGCCGGCGAAAATCGGCAACGGCGCCAGTGGAACCAGGCAGACATCGCAATTGTTGTAGAAGGCGCGGGTGCTTTCCTTCGGCACCGCCGGCAGGATTTCCAGGTTCGGCAGCGAGAGCCGCTCCGCCTCGGCCCAGATCCGGCCTTGCTCGGTGCCGTCGCCGGCCAGCACGAATCGCACCGGCGCTCCGGCGCCGGCGAGTCGTCGCGCCGCGTCGAGCACGACACCAAGGCCCTGCGCCGCCCCGAAATTCCCGAGATAGCCCACCAGCAGCGTGCCGTGGCGAGCGGCGAGCGCCGGCGAGGGCCGCGGCTCGACCGCGGGAAAATACTGCTCCGGATCCACTCCGTTGGAGATCACCGTCACCCGCTCCGGGGCGATCCCCTTTTCAATGAGTCGCTGCCGCAGCGGCTCGGTGACGGTGACCAGGTGCGCCGCCCGCGACAGGATGGCTTCGTCCGCCCGCAGCACCGCGCGCTCCGCCACGCCACTCCGGAGCACACCCATCTCGACCAGATATTCGGGCCAAAGATCGCGCAACTCCAGGACCAGAGGAGTATCCCAGAGCCAGTGCAGCAGCAGGCCGGCGGGAAGCGGGAAATACGGCGGGGAGCTGGCGATGAGGACATCGAACGGGCCGGCGCGGGCCAGGGCGTGCAGCGTGGCGGTGGCGGCGAACGTGGCATTGTTGAGCAGGGTTACGCCTAACCCGCCCCCCGGCCGGGCGAAGAGCCAGGATCGCAACACCCGGACCCCTTCCCAGCGCTCCTCGGCGAAGAGCTTGCCCCGGTACTGCGCGTGGATCCGGCCCTGCGGCCGGTTCGGCATCGCGGTGATCACGGTGACCTCGGCCCCCGACTCGGTCCAACGGCGCACCATCTCCGCGACTCGCGCCGGTCCGGCGCCGACCTCGGGAACGAACTGCTGGACCAGGTATCCGATGCGCAGAGGGGCGCGAGCGGTCATCGCACCGTCGCCGGAGGTGTGCGCCGGGACCGGGCTCAATACTCCAGCGGCAGGGCTACCCGCCGGCCGTCCCGCGCGGAGAGGTAGGTGGCGATCAGGATCTCCAGCGAATGCAGCCCTTCGCGGCCGTCGGTGTCGGGAGCAGCAGCGCCCCGCAGGGTCTGGATCACGTTCTGGTAGTAACGCGGGTGGCCATGGCCGTACACCGAGGTGGTGTCGTAGCTGGCGCGCTCCACCTCCTCGTCCATCGGATCCTTGCCGTCGAACTCCCAGCGCTCGATGGTGTTCACCGCCATCCCACCGACCCGCACGGTTCCCTTCTCGCCCAGCACGGTGATGGAGCCCTCGAGATTCTTGGGGTAGGTCACCATCGTCACGTTGAGGGATCCCAGCGTCCCGGCGCGCCAGCGCAGCGCGAGTACTCCGGTGTCTTCCACCTCGATGTTGCGGACCAGCGTCGCGGTGTAGGCCTGCACACTCTCCACCGGCCCGATCAGCCAGTCGAGCATATCCACGTAGTGGCTGGCCTGATTCATGAAGGCGCCCCCGTCGAACTCCCACGTGCCTCGCCACGGCGCGCTGTCGTAGTAGCTCTGAGGGCGGCTCCAGAAGACGTTTACGGTCACCAAGCAGATCTTGCCGAACCGCCGGGCCTCGACGGCGCGCTTGAGCAATTGCAGGGTCGGGTTTCTGCGGTTCTGCTTGACGACGAAGAGGTGCACGCCGGCTTCGTCGCAGGACTGCACCATCGCCTTGCCATCCTGCCAGCGGGTGGCCATGGGTTTCTCGGTCATGACATGCCGCCCCGATTCCGCCACCCTGATGGCCTGCTGGGCATGCAGTCCGCTCGGCGTCGCCAGGATGACGATGTCGGGATCGGCGCCGGAGAGCAGCGCTTCGAGTGAGGGAAACCCGGGGGCCCCGGTGCGGGATTTCGCACGCTCCAATGCCGCCGGATCAATATCTGCCACGCCGACCAGCTCCGCCGCTTCGGCGTGCGCCGCGAGCGCATCGAAGTGATTGGCCGAGATGCGGCCGCAGCCCACCAGGGCGAACCGGAGCTTCCGCCCGGTGATCCCGGGCTTCCGCACGAACAGACCGCCGGATTCGCTCATGCGGCGCCGTTGGTGATGCTGAGCTGCCGGGCCCGCCAGCTCTCCATCCGCACCGTAAGCACGACCCCTTCCTCGGTATGCTCCCGGGCCAGCACCTCGCCGGCCCGGTAAACGGCGGCCAGGCGGGCGCCGTCGCCCTCCGGAATCACCACTCGCAGGGTCGGCCGGCCTTCACGGGAACGCTCCCGCAAGGTGGCCTTGAGGGTGTCGATGCCATCGGTGTGCATGGTCGTCACGAAGACCGCGTCGGGATGGAGCTGGCTGATGCGCTGGGCAAAGGCGGTGGGATCGGGGAGCAAATCGATCTTGTTGAACACCAGAATGACGGGACGATCGGAGAGCTCCAGCTCGCCCAGCACACCCTCCACCACCGCGGCCTGCTCCTCCCACTCGGGATGGTTGGCATCGATTACGTGGAGCAGCACGTCGGCCTCCCGGGCCTCCTCGAGCGTGGCGCGGAAACTGGCCACGAGGTGGTGGGGCAGCTTGCGAATGAACCCGACGGTGTCGGTGACCCGCCCGCGCAGGCCGTCGCCGAGGTCGACCTCGCGGGTCAGCGTGTCCAGGGTCGCGAAAAGACGGTCTTCCACGACGATGTCGTGATCTCCGGTGAGCGCGCGCAGCAGACTGGATTTGCCGGCATTGGTGTAGCCCACCAGTGCGGCGTGCATCAGGCGCTGGCGACCTCCCCGGATGGTCTCCCGGTGACGGGCGACGTCCTGGAGCTTGCCGCGGTGATGCTGAATTTTCTGGCGGATCATCCGGCGGTCGGTCTCGAGCTGGGTTTCGCCCGGGCCGCGCAAGCCGATACCACCGCGGATACGGGAGAGGTGGGTCCACATGCGGGTTAGGCGTGGCAGCAGGTATTCGAGCTGCGCCAGCTCCACCTGCAGCTTGGCTTCCGCGGTGCGGGCCCGGGTGGAGAAAATGTCCAGGATGACCTCGGCGCGGTCCATGACGCGGATCCCGAGCTCGCGCTCCAGGTTCGAGCCCTGCACCGGAGTCAGCTCCTCGTCGAACACCGCGAGCGTCGCGCCGGTTTCCTGCACCAGCGTCTTGAGCTCCTCCACCTTTCCCTCGCCCAGCAGGGTGGCCGGGCTCGGAGATGCCACCTGCTGAGTCAAGCGTCCGACCACAGTCGCGCCCGCGGTATCCACCAGCCGCCCCAGCTCGTCGAGGTGCTCCTGGACCTGGGTCACCGCGCGGGAGCCCTTGCGCGACACCGCCACCAGAAGCGCCTTTTCGGCGGGTGGTTGGACGTTGATCATTTCTCGGATGTTCGGCCTCGCCGTCAGGAAAGTGGGTGCCCCATGCGACGTTCAAAGATAATGCCACGCTACACTCGGCTCACCGGTCCCCGCTCGGGGCGTCCGGCTCGCCGACGTCGGCCAGTTTCTTCCACCAGGCCATTCGTTCCGCCACCTTTTTTTCGTATCCGAGGCTGCCTGGGGTATACAGTTCCCGGTCCACCAGAGAGTCCGGGAGGTGATCCTGCTTGACGAAGTGCCCCGGATAATCGTGGGTGTAGCGATACTCCGCGCCATAGCCCAGCTGCTTCATCAGCGCGGTGGGCGCATTGCGAAGGTGCACCGGCACCGGCTCGGCCGGGGTATCCCGCGCGAGCTCCAGCGCGGCGCCGAGGGCGGATTTCACGCTGTTGGACTTGGGCGCGGTCGCGAGGTAGATCGTCATCTCGGCAAGCGGAAGGAATCCTTCCGGCGGCCCCAGCTGGCGGAAGGCTTCGCGCGCCGCGACGGCGAGCGGAAGTGCCTGCGGGTCCGCGAGGCCGATGTCTTCCGCCGCCATGGCGATGGCGCGCCGGAACAGCACCAGAGGATCTTCTCCGCCTTCCAGCATCCGCGCCATCCAGTAGAGCGCCCCCTGCGGGTCGCTACCGCGAAGCGACTTGTGATACGCCGAAAGAAGATTGAAATGCTCTTCCCCCGATTGGTCGTACCGGGGCACCCGGCGCGCGAAGGCTTCGGCCATGACCGCAAGGGTAATGGCCCCGCCCGGCCCGGCCTGCATTGCGGCCGCCTCCAGCGCGTTGAGCGCGCGGCGGGCATCGCCGTCGGCCTGGACCGCGAGCCAGTCCACCGCTTCGTCATCCACAACCAGCTCCATGCTGCCGAGGCCGCGGTCCGGGTCGGCCACCGCGGCGCGAGCCAGCTTCGCGATATCCGCGGGCGTAAGCGGTTGCAGCACGAACACCTGGCACCGGCTGAGCAGAGCGGCGTTCAGGCTGAAGCTGGGGTTTTCGGTCGTGGCGCCGATGAGGGTGACGGTGCCGCGCTCGACGTGGGGCAGGAAGGCGTCCTGCTGGGCCCGGTTGAAGCGATGAATCTCGTCACAGAAGAGAATCGTTCCCCGCCCCATCCGGCGGCGCTCTTCGGCCTCCTTGATGATTTCGCGAACCCGCTGCACCCCTTCGGTCACCGCGCTGAACCCAATGAAGGCGCGCCCGGTGTGCTGCGCGATGAGATGGGCCAGCGAGGTTTTCCCGGTGCCGGGCGGCCCCCAGAGAATCGCGCTGCTCAGGTCCCCGCGGCGCAGGGCGTCTCCCAATGCCCGGCCCGCACCCAGTAGGTGCTCCTGCCCAGCGAACTCCGGAATGCTCCGCGGCCGCATTCGCGCGGCGAGCGGCGCCGGCGTCGAGAAGAGCTCGGGCTCATCCACTGCGACTCAGCCCGCGTTACCGGCCAGGGAGCGAAGGGCGATCAATGCCGCGGTGCCTCCGAGGAACGCGATCGTGGTGCGGGCGTGGCGCCCGCGCTGAATTTCCGGGATCAGGTTCGAGGCCGCCACGTAGAGCGTCACGCCCGCGGCCAGCGCCAGCCCATAGCTGGCCAGCGGCGCTATGAGCTCGGTGAGCAGTGCGCCCAGAATCGTCGCGATGCCCAGGATCACTCCCGCACCGACCGCCCGCCGCCTTCCCATCCCGCTCGCCAGCATGATGCTGGACACTGTCACTCCTTCGGGAAGCTTGTGGAGCACGACACCCAGGAAGAAGGCCAGGCCCAGCCCCCAAGAGACCAGAAAGCCGCTGGCGATCGCCACCCCATCGAAAAAGGCGTGCAAGGTGAGCCCGACCACCGCACTGTACCCTGCCCCCGGCCCCACGGGGTGGGTTTCTACCCCGAAATGGAAATGGGGCGTGATGACGTGTTGCGACAGGTGCACCAGGACGTACCCCAGCAGGATCACCAGACCGGCGGTTGTCTTGGGAATTCCCTGCGATGAGAAGACGACCGGCAGGACCCCGATGAGTACCAGCGCAATCATGAAGCCGGCGCCGAATGCGAGGCAGGTCTCGATGAAGGCGAGGCTCCGCTTTTCCTGTCGTACCACCGCCAGCGCCCCGACGATGTTTCCCGCTGCGGCGCCGAGCGCAAAGATCAGCGGGCTCAGCGCCACGACCGCACCAGCGCCAGCAGCGATTCTCGAGTGTTGAGCCCAGGGTCGTCGAGAACCGCCTGGAGCATCCGCTCCAGCAACTGTCCCATCTCGGGGCCGGCCGGAACACCGGCGCCCTGGAGATCGGCGCCGGCAAGCGCCAGCTCTCCCCGGGAGGTGGCTTCCCCCCGGGCGCGGCTCTGCGCCACGGTCGACGCCCACGCCGGGGCCGCGCCGGCGCGAAGCGAGGCCAGCGAGATGAGATCGTCGGCCGCACCGCCGACCCGCGCCAGCCAGCGGCGCACCGCAGGCGGAGTGTCGAGCCCGGGCTCCGCCGGCCCGCGACTTATCGCCTGCGCCCGCATAATCTCGGCATTCGACGCCTTGAGTCGCGCCAGCACTTCCGCTGGGCCGCGGCAGAGCGCCACCGTCAACAGCACCGGGTCCCGAATGAGCACCGGCTCGGCGATCGGTATGGCGTCATAGAGCTCGGGGAGCCAGACCCGCGCCGCCCCAGCCTCACGCCATCCCTTCGCCAGTCCGGCGACCGACCG
The DNA here is from genome assembly GCA_041691095.1 of Gemmatimonadales bacterium. GTDB lineage: Bacteria > Gemmatimonadota > Gemmatimonadetes > Gemmatimonadales > GWC2-71-9 > JABFSM01. The sequence continues at coordinate 475 of JBEPVJ010000101.1, read as the reverse complement.
CGCCGTCTCGAGCCCCTTGAACCATTCCTCCCGAACCCGCTCCGCCGAGAGCCCCTCGAGCTGCGGGGCCCCGGTTTGGGCGGCCTGCCAGGTTTCCGGCGCGATCGCGAACCCGAATCGGGACGCGAACCGGAGCATGCGCAGAATGCGCAGGTGATCCTCGGCAAATCGGCGAGCCGGCTCACCGACCGCGCGTACCACGCCGGCCTTGAGATCGTCGATGCCGCCAAACGGATCCTTGAGCTCGTGCCGGAAGGGATGCCATGCCAGCGCGTTGATCGTGAAATCGCGGCGAGCCAGATCGTGCTCGATCGATACGCCAAATTCCACCACCGCATGGCGGCCGTCCGTCGTCACGTCGCGACGGAAGGTGGTGACCTCGTGCAGCCGGCGGTCTCGATCCAGAACCCCGACGGTGCCGTGCTTGATGCCGACGGCCCCGGTACGAGGAAACAGCGCCTGAATCTGGTCCGGC
>JBEPVJ010000100.1:0-6922 GCA_041691095.1 Gemmatimonadales bacterium | reverse complement strand
GTGATGGAGTACGTGGCCGGCCCCGACCTTTCGGCCCGGGTGCGGCAGAGCGGGCCGCTGGGCGCCACCGAGGCGGTGCGGCTCGGACGCGACGTCGCGGCCGGACTCGCGATGGCGCATCGGCATGGCGTCATCCATCGCGATGTCAAACCTCAGAACATCCTGCTCGGCCCAGACGGCAGGGCCCGGCTCACCGATTTCGGCTCGGCCAGGCTGGACGGTGTCACCGGGGTGACTCGCACCGGCGGGCTGGTCGGTACGCTCGACTACCAGGCACCCGAGCTCCTCGCCGGAGAGCGGGGCGATGGCCGCGCCGACCTCTATGCCCTGGGACTGACCTTGCACTTCGCACTGACCGGGCGCCTGCCCGAGCGCCCGAGCAGCCACGCGCCGGTGCCCGCCGATCCCGAAGGCCACCGACCCTCGACAATCGCCGGTGCACCCCGGCTGCCGGCCTGGCTCGATGACCTGGTCGCCAGGGCGACCTCGAGCTTCCCGGCCCGGCGGTTTCCCTCGGCCGGCGCAATGGAGGAAGCGCTGACGGCCGGAGGCGCCAGCAGCGATCCCGCCCCCGCCGCGGAGCCGGCGCCGGAATGCGTGTTATGCGGCGAGGCGGACCCCTTCGGGCTGGGCCTCTGTGTGCGCTGTGGCGGCACCTCTCCCCACGCCGCCAACCGCGCGGTGATGGTCACGCCGCCGCCGGGCGGACCGGAGCGCGAGCGGGTCCGTCAGGCGGTCCACGAGCTGCTGGGGGGACGGGTGGGCGCGGGCCTGGCGGACTCCGCGGCACGCGGCGAGCGGGCCCTCCTTCGGGTCCCTGCCTCGAGCACCGGGACAGTGCTGGAGCACCTGGCCGCGCGGGGCGTGCCGGCGCGCGCGGTCCTCGCGTCGAGAGTCTGGACTGCGCTTCCGATGCGCTACTACGGGCTGCTCCTCGCCATGACGATGGCCGGCCTGGCCGCCGGCCGCGTGGTGCCAGCCCTGGCCTGGGCAGCTCCCGCGGTCGCGCTCTGGTGGTGGTGGATGGGGTTTCGAGAAATCCGCCGGCCGGCCCTCGTGTCGATCGGGTTGGCGACCGCACTTCCGCCCGATACCGAGCGCGCCATTGTGGAGGCGCTCACCGAAATGCGCGGCGGCACCGCCCGACAATTGCTCGCCGACATCGTGCGCACCGGTCAGCGATTGGCGACGCACGGCTCCCCCACCGACCTCGAGGACCTGGGGCATGTGCTTGCCGGCGCGAGCCGGGCCGCGCGGCAGGTGAATGGCCTCGAAGAAAGCCTGACCCACCTCGATCATCGGGCCGAGTCGGGAAGAGACGAGCGCCTGGCCGGTGCGGAAGATGCGCTCGCCCGCGGGCGCGACCGGCTGGTGCAGGAGCTGCTCGATGTCCTCGCCGCGCTGGGACGGACTCAGGGACGCGTCGCGCAGAATGGTGAAGGCATCGGAGCGCTCGCGGCAGAGCTCGAAGCATCCCTCTCCGCCAACGCAGACGCGCAGCGCGAAGTAGAGGAATACCTCCACGTAGGCGCGTGAGATTCGCGCGGAGAGGATACCGGAGTATCATTGCAGCAAGGGAATGAACCTCCGGAGGGACAGCAATGCCTGCCTACGTCATCGTCGAAATCGATATCACCGACTCTCAGACCTATGAGCGCTACAAAGCGATGGCGCCTCCGTCCATCGCCATGTACGGGGGCCGGTACATCGTCCGGGGCGCGGCAGTCCACTGCCTCGAAGGCGACTGGAGCCCCCCTCGGCTGGTGGTGCTCGAGTTTCCCGATGCCGAGAAAGCCGGGGCATGGTGGGCCTCTCCGGAGTATGCTGCGGCCAAAGCCCTCCGGCAGACCTGCGCGGAGACTGAAATGATCCTGGTGGAGGGGCTGTCCTCAATCGTGGAAAGTTCCGTGTCGTAAAGACACTTCCTTGGGTTGGCGCGTGCACCTGTCCGAGGGTAAGTGGCGAAGGATGAGGGAGTTTCGAATCCGGTTTCCCCGGGAATGGTCCATGCAATAGCGCCGGTACCAACTGTCGGGAGTGTTTCGATGCGCCGGACCTTGCTGTTTCTGCTGGCCCTGGGCGGGACCTACGCGTGCGGAGTGTATACCGGCCCGTCCGGACCAAAAAACACCTATGCGCTGGCGCGGGTCGGCGCTCAGCAGCTCCCCGTTCCTCTCGACGGCAACGCTCCCCTACCCTTGCTTGTGGCGGATACCTTCCGACTGGCGTCGGACCGGTCCAAGAGTGAGTCGCTCATCCTCCAGCAGACGACGGTGATTCAGCAAACGGCGGACGGGAAGCTCCTCCGAAGGGACGCAAGCTTCGTCTACCGGATCGATCAGGGAAATCTCATCTACGACAATTGTCCGGTCGGCAGTTTCTGCCTCGCCAGTCTGGTCTACGCGCCGCGTATCTTCCAGGTCATCGGAGACAGTCTCTTCGAGGTGGTTCAGCCAGGATTGCAGACTCCTCCGCACGTTTACGGGTTGGTGAGGTACTGATGAGAGGCCTGGGTTGGGTCGGATTGACAGCGACGCTGCTCATCCCCGGCGGCGTCGAGGCGCAGTCCAAACCTTCGGGGCCGCTGGTGTATGTCATTGCGACCAGCGCATCAACTCAGAAAGAGGCCGGCAGGCTGATGCGATTCTGCCGATGGAGCGACACCACCGCGCTCCGTGACGCCGACATGGTGCTCGTCGTAGTTCGGAGCTCGGGCTCGGCCCCGCTCGACTCCTTCTACGATTCCGCCAAGTGGCTGGTGGACGATGCATCGAGCCAGCTCAACGAATCGGGGTCCTTGTATCACACTTACCTCTTCTCGATTCGGAAGAATCTTTCGCTCGACCAGGTGAATCACCGCACCTACGAGGCGGAGAGCGGAATCTCGGAGCAGGACTTGAGAGGCCCGCGATATCGCCTCGGATTCGGGTGTGATGCGTACTAGGGCGCCGGCGCTCCCGTCTTTCCGGCATTCAGATCATTCCAGTTCATGATGGCGTTGAATCCCAGAAAATATGTGCCCTGAGTTTGCCACCGCCAGAAGGGGCGGATAGTGAACATCACGACGTGCCCTTTTCCGATCGGCGCATCGATCAGCTGCGGCCTCCCCGCCAAGGCCTGACCGCCGGCCAGCGTGCCTGAGAGCAGCATGTCGTCGGCGCTGGCGGGGAATTGCATCACGACCCGGGGCCGCTCGGCGAGTGGCGGACCAGCCACGACCAACCCGCCCGCGCCACCGGCCGGAGCCGGACTCGCGGCGGCAGCCTTGGGCGGCGGAGGTTCCGCGATAACCGTCCCGTAGGGGGAAAGCTGGAGCCGGGTGGACATGGGCGTGGTGTTTTGTCCCACGCCGGGAATGTTCCCGCCACCACCGAACCCGGCGAACGCGCCGCCCCCGGCGAGCGAGAGCACCGGCGACTGGCTGAAATAGACCGGCAGGGAGGTTCCGTCGTAACCGTACACCAGCGGGCTCTTCGCATCGGAGATCATGCCGCGAAGAATGGTTCCCCGGGCGAAGAGCTGGGAAGGATTCTCGACCGAAATCCCGTTGGTCAGATTGTATTCCGGGAAGATGGTTGCGGTGGATCCCTCGGTGATCAGGGTTCCGCCATCCTGCACGAACTTGTAGAGCTCCATGAGTCCCTCGAAGCCCATGCCGCCCCGGATATCGTCACTCTGGTCGATAGCGCCGAGGTTGGGGGTGAGATCGGTCTTCTTGTAGGGCAGCGGCAAGGTGCCGCTCTTCGGAATCCCGTTGACCTGCGACTGCGCGTTCCCGCCCACATGAGGAAACACGATCACATCGTACTTGGCCCGCAGATTTCCGTCGCGCAGCTTCTGGTCGGCGAAGTAGGTGTATGGGATGCCATAGGTATCCAGCGCCGCCCGCACCCACCCTTCATCCTGGGTGCGCGACCAGCTGTGGATGTATCCGATCCGCGGCACATCGAGGTCGTGCGACTTCACCGTCGGCGCCGATGCCATCCCCCAGCCGGAGAGCCCCAATTCCTTGAGTGAAGGCTCGATCGCGGCGCGATCGGCGTTGGCGATGATGAACGCGCCCGCCCTGAACCTGTGGCCACCTGCCTCGAACTCCTCCTCGGCGGCCCGCATCGGCACGTTCGCGAACTTGAAACGGAACCGGATCAGGTTGTTGTCGGTGGTATTGTCCACCACCACGGTGCTCCCGGTTCCCTCGATGCCGCCCGACGCTCTCGCGTCGGCGGTGAGCAGCGGGGCCGTCTGGTCGAGGCAGCTCTTGTCGTAACACGGCAGCACCGAGATGTTCCGCATCAGCTGAAAGGTCCAGCCGGTATCGTCGTAGGGAGAGGGATTGCCGACCGGATAGTTCTGCAGCGAAAAGTACATGTCGGCCAGGGTGCGGAAGGGCTGATCGCCGCGAATGACGTAGTCGCCTGCCGCCACGTCCACGGCGCCGGCCTTGAATGCCGCGGCCGCGGTCCCGACCTCGAGGCCCTGGCGCCGCAGCTCGTTCACCGCGTCGGCGGCATCGGACTTCCGGTGCTGGGCCGCGGGAATGATCCAGGCGTACGGGCCCCCGCTCCGGCCCTTGTCCACCGCGCGCTTGTTCTTGAGCCAGTAGTTCTCGAGGTACATCTCCCGGTTCTTGCCCACGTGCGACAGGGCGAAGAGAATCGCCGATTCCTGGATATTGGTGTTGTTGCGGGGGCCCCAGTTGATCACCGGGAGCGGCGGGTTAGGTCTGAACCACTCCCGGCTGGTGGTCGTGGCGCCCGGCCGCACGACGTAGTTGTCGGGTCCGTAGCTCTGGACCTCGTAGAACCGGCCGATCGCATTGTGCGAATGGGCGATGAAGAACATGTAGTTCGGCACCCACCCGTCGTAGAACCCGTAGGTCCACACGCCCGGCACTCCGCGCTTGGTCATCTCCATCACGTCGTTCTCGGCCAGCATCCACCATTCGTTGATGGTGATGGGATCGAGCTGTTCGTTGTACGGCCCGGTGCCGGTGGAGGCATAGAGATAGGTCTGGGCCTCGTGAAGGTCGTGCAGGACGGTCGGTTTCCATTCCAGGACGGTGCGGGTTACGGCCCGGGTCAGCTGGAGGAACTGCCCCATGCCGTCGCGATTATTGTCGTGCTGCACGTACTTGCCCCAGTACATCACCGGTAGCCGGGCTTCGCCGGCCGGCCGCTTCTTGTTGAAGTAGTAGGTGTCCACCACCTTCTCGCGGCCGTCCACCTCGAGGACCGGCGTGATGAAGGTGATGACGTTCTTGCGGATGCCCTGGATGAAAGGCGTCTCTTCCACCGCCAGCCGGTAGGCCAGCTCCATCAGCATTTCCGGTCCGCCGGTCTCCGGGGAATGCATCCCGCTGGTGATGTAGTAGATCGGCTTGGCGGTCTTGATCAGCGCGCGGGCTTGTTCCTCGCTCGTCTTGCGCGGGTCGGTCAGGGCGGTGAGCATCCCCTTGTACTTCTGCAGGCTGGCGATCGTGGCCTCATCGGCGACGGCGAGGAGCACGATGTCGCGGCCCTCCTCGGTGGTCCCGATCTTCCAGGTCGTGATCCGCGGCGACGCCTTGTCGAGGGCCTCGAAGTACCGCTGGATGTCCTTGGCGTAGGTCAGCTCGCCGGGCATCCCGACCACCCGTCCCAGGAACTTGAGCGGCGTCGGAACGGTGGACGAAGCCGGGAGATGATCGACCAGCTCCGTGGTAATCCGGGAATCCTGCAGATATTCCTTGATCTTGGCGGTGTACTCCGCGTCCATGCGCTGGGTCGGGGCCTGGGCCGGGACCGCGGGGGCCGCGAAACCGATGATAACGGCAAGCGCGATCAATGCCTTGGACTGCGGCATCCTGCCTCCTGGGCGTTTTCGAGGGGGGTCGCCGGGCGAGCCGGCCGTGCTTCAACAATGAATACGCGAAGACCGATGATTACGTTAGTATCCGGTGACACCTTGACCGCTTCCCGAGGCCCGATGCCCCGCCTGCTCCGCCGACTCATTGCGATTGCCTCGCTGGCCACGCTGGCCTGCTCCAGCCTGGATATGACCGCCCCGACCATCGAAGCCACGACCTTCGCGTCCTCCCTCGGCGTCGACCTCGCCGCCAGCACCAAGCTTCCCTCGGGGGTTTACTACCGAGACATCGGGGTCGGCACCGGCACTGCCGTCAGCAACGGACAACAGCTCAGCATGCGCTACACCGGCTGGCTGGCCAACGGCAGCCAGTTCGACAGCAATGTGAACGGGAATCCTTTCGTCTTCCGGCTGGGTGCCGGCACGGTGATCGACGGATGGGACCTGGGAATTCAGGGAATGAGGGTCGGTGGCCGGCGCCAGCTGATCATTCCCTCGGAGCTGGGCTATGGCCCGGGCGGGAACAGCGGCATCCCGGGAAACGCCGTCCTGGTTTTCATTGTAGACGTGTTGAGCGCACAATAGGCCGGCTCAACGGGCCAGCGCGTCGAGCGCGTCGACCGCTTCGGTCCACCTGGCCATGGCCGCATCGAGCGCTCGCCGGGCCTCCTTGAGCTCGGCGTCGAGCTTTCCAGCCTTGCGCGCGCCCTCGGCCGCGCCCTCGTACAGCGCGGGATCCGCCAGCGCCACCTCGAGATCGGTGATTTTTCCTTCCAGCCGGTGGACTTCCTCCTCGCGAGCCAACGCCTCGCGCCGGGTGCTGCGCTGGGTGCCTTCCTCTTCCTTCTTCCCGGCCGCGTTCTTCCGTGATTCCGATCGCACGGCGGTGCGCGCCGCCTGCTCGTCCTTCTGCCGGGCGGCATCGCGCGCCTTCTTCCGTTCGGCGGCGTGAAGCTCCCATTCGACGAACGGTCCACCGTAGTCTTGGATCCGTCCGCCGTCGAAGGCCCAGTCGCGCGTCGAGAGCTCCCGCAGGAAGGCGCGGTGATGGCTCACCAGGATGACGGTGCCCTCATAC
>JBEPVJ010000099.1:0-6928 GCA_041691095.1 Gemmatimonadales bacterium | reverse complement strand
CGGTTTCACAGTGCCGCACTACCCGCGGGGATGAAATTGTTTGTGCACGCTCCGGAGATAGTCTCGGTCGACGTGGGTATAAATCTGGGTGGTCGAGAGATCGGCGTGGCCCAGCATCTCCTGCACCGCGCGGAGGTCAGCCCCCCCCTCGAGCAGGTGGGTCGCAAAGGAGTGCCGCAGCGTGTGCGGGGTGACCCGCTTGGTGAGTCCCGCCTGCTTCGCGATCCGCTTGATGATCCCCCACGCGCCAACTCGCGAGAGTGGAGTGCCGCGGGAATTCAGCAGCACCCGGCCGGCGCCCTTCCCTTTATCCAGCTCGGGCCGATTCTGGTTCAGATAGATGGCGACCGGGCCGATCACCTTTCGCCCGATCGGCACCAGCCGCTCCTTCCCACCTTTCCCGAACACTCGCACCAGGCCTTCGGAAAGGATCAGATCCTGAAGGCCCAGGGTACATAGTTCGCTGACTCGCAGCCCGGCTCCATAGCCCAGCTCGATCAGGGCGCGGTCCCGCCAAGCCAGCGGCTGATCGGCAGCGGGAGACGCGAGCATGGCCTCGATCTCCGGGACCGACAGCACCTCCGGAAGGGTGCGCCAGCGCTTGGGAGTCTCCAGCCGGTCGCTGGGATCATCGGTGAGAAGGCCCTCGCCGATGAGGAATCCGAAGTAGGTGTGCAGCGCGGACACCTGGCGGCGAATGGTCGCGGGAGAAAGGCCGAGGTCTTTGAGGAGAAACACGAAGTCACGAAGCAGCGATCGGGTGACGGCGGCTGGCTCACAGGCCTTTCGAGTCTCGGAGAACTGCACGAAGCGGCGAAGGTCGCGCAGGTAGTTCTCTACGGTATGGGCACTGTTCCCCGCTTCAAGCGCCATGTAGTCCCGGAATCCTTCGAGCTGGAAGGCGCGGTCCACGACGTCGGTCAGCGCGCCTCCACCGTCGCCACGGCCATCACGGCGACGCCCTCCCCGCGTCCCACGAATCCCATGCCTTCGTTGGTCTTGGCTTTGATGCCAACGGCATCGGGGGCCACGCCAAGCTCGCCGGCAATCGCGTGGGCCATGGCTTCTTTGTACACGCCGAGGCGGGGGCGCTCACAGAGGATGGTGACATCGGCCTGCAGCGGGTGGAATCCCAGCCGGTTAATGTGCTCGCGGGCGAGCCGGAGAATCACCAGGGAGTCGGCGTCCTTCCACTTGGGATCGGAATCGGGAAAGAGGCCGCCCATGTCTCCCGCGCCGGCCGCCCCGAGAATCGCATCGGTGACGGCGTGGGCCACCGCGTCGGCATCGGAGTGTCCGAGCAGTCCCTTCTCGAAGGCGATGCGCTGGCCGCCGAGGATGAAGGGGCGGCCTTCGACCAGGCGGTGACTGTCGTACCCGATGCCGACCCGGATCACGCGGCGACCGCTTCCGCCTCGATGATCGAGTAGTCCTGGCGGCGCCGGCGCACTTCGTAACCCGCGTCGCGGATCGACCGCTCCATGTCCGCGATCGTCGCGCGATGGGTGGTGCCGGCCGAGGACACCACGTTCTCCTCCATCATCAGGCTGCCAAAATCGTTGGCGCCGAAGCGCAGCGCCACCTGGCCCACTTTGAGGCCCATGGTCACCCACGACGACTGCAGGTTGGGCACGTTGTCGAGAACAATCCGCGCCATGGCGAGCGTCCGCAGATATGTTACCGCGTCGGTCTTCGCGCTGTCGGCCATGCCGGTGCCTTCCGGCTGCAGCGGCCAGCAGATAAAGGCCGTGAACCCGCCGGTCCGTCGCTGCACTTCACGAACCCGGAAGAGGTGCTCCAGGCGATCGGCAAGCGTTTCACCCAGGCCGTACATCATCGTCACCGAGGTCGTCATCCCCTGGCGGTGCGCTTCCTCCTGTACGCCGAGCCACTCGTCTGTCTGCGCCTTCTCCTTCGCCACCTTCTGGCGGATCGAATCGACCAGGATCTCTCCGCCGCCGCCGGGGATGCTGTCGAGGCCCGCGGCCCTGAGCTGGCGGATGACTTCGGACACCGGGAGTCCGAAGCGCTCACCGAAGAACACGATCTCCGACGGCGAAAACCCGTGAATGTGGATCCGATGGTGCTTCTTGATGTACTGCATCAGCTCGAGATACCACTCGAACGGGATGTATGGATTGTGTCCGCCCTGCAAAAGGATCTGGACCCCGCCCAGCGCCTTACACTCGTCGATCTTTTCCCCGATTTTCTCGAACGGGAGCACGTAGCCTTCGTGGTGCTTGGGGCGGCGATAGAAGGCGCAGAATTTACAATCGGCGACGCAGACGTTCGTGTAATTGATGTTGCGATCAATGATGTAGGTGACCACTTCTTCCGGGTGGTGCTTGTATCGCTCGGTGTCGGCGAGGCGGCCGAGCTCCAGCAGCGAAGCGTGCTCGTAGAGATGCAGGTAGTCCCTGAATTCGCCCGAATCTCGATCGACCGTATCGCCCATATGATCTCCGTCCATCCGTTACGCCGCGGTGATGAAGCTCAGGCTGCCGTCCGGCACCAGGCCGTCCTGTGCCAGTCTCCGGAAAAAATCGGTCAGTCCCGCCAGGTGCCGATAGCTCAACGCGTAGTCCAGGTCTGCCAGGTACGCCCGGCAGACCGCTTCCGTAATGCCGGTGCTGGTGGCGGCCAGCACCGCCAGCTCATCGAGATGCTCCAGGCCCCAGGCCCGGCTGGCGAGGAGCGCCCGATGAATACCCTGGACCGCGTGATGGTCCGCCTCGCGCCGGGCGGCCCACACCGCGAAGACGAAGGGCAGCCCGGTCCACTCTTTCCAGGCGCTGCCCAGGTCCGCCACGTACGGATAGCGATCGTCCGAGGCGAGCATGAGTGCGGCGTCTCCGATGACCAGCACCGCCTCGTGGGGAAAGCCGCGGAGTGCGTCGAGGTCGCTCGATTCGGCGCGGACGGTCGCAAATTTCGGCCGGACCTTCCAGCGATGCCGGCAGAGCAGCTCGAGCAGGAGCACCGACGTGCGGGACGACGAGGTGCGCAACACCGTCGCGCCGTCGAGCTCATGCACCGGGCGCTTGCTGAAGAGCATGACGCTGTGGACTGGGCCGTCGCAGGTGATGGCCAGATCGGGCAGCAGGTGGTAGGCCGCTGCGTTGCGGGCGTACTCGACCGCCGAAACGACGGAGACATCGAGCTCGCCCGCGGCCAGGAGATCGTTGAGATCGGCGGCGGTGCCGCTGATCAGCTCGGCACCCAGCGGCACCAGCCCTCGGTCGATGGCGGTATAGATCGGGTAGCAATTGATCCAGGGAATCCGGCCCAGCCGCATCGCACTCACGCCGCGTGGACGCTCGGAGCCGCGGCACCGGCGCTCGATGCCACGTCGATCACGTCGTCGAACGACTCGCGCACCGGCTGGTAGAGGCTGTCGCGCTCGACCGGGCGCTTCCCTGCTCCACGGATCAAGCGAACCAGCTCACTGTAGGGCATGTGCATCGCGGTGGTGGCGCCGGCCTGGTGATAGATCCGCTCGAAAACGACGGTGCCCTCGACGTCGTCGCAGCCGAAGTCGAGCACCACCTGCGCCATGAAAGGCGTCACCATGGGCCAGTGGGTTTTCACGTGGGGAATATTATCGAGATAGAGCCTCCCCACGGCGATGTTCTTGAGATCTTCGTAGCCGGTGGTGGCGGAGCCGACCCGGCCCAGCTCTTCGCCCAGCTCGTTGTTCTCGGTGTGATACGCCAGCGGGATGTACGTCAGGAATCCGCCGGTCTCATCCTGCAGGGAGCGAAGCATGCCGAGGTGTTCGATCCGGTCCGCCGCGGTCTCCACGTGGCCATAGAGCATCGTGCAGTTGGTCGGGATGCCCAGCTCGTGGGCAGTCCGGTGGACCCGGATCCACTCCTGCCCGGTCAGCTTCCGTTCCGCAATACTCGCGCGGACCGCGGTGCTGAACACCTCGGCGCCGCCGCCGGGCATGCTGGTCAGCCCCGCCTCCTTCAGCGCCAGGAGAACCTCCCGCTCGCTGATCTTTTCAATTCTCGCCAGGTGGGCAATTTCCACCGCGGTCAGGGCTTTGATGTGAACGTTCGGGTGACGTTCCTTCAGGCCCACGATCATGTCGGTGTAATAGGACAGCTTGAGCTTGGGGTGCAGGCCGCCGACGATATGAAATTCTCTGGTGGGCCCGCCCCGCGCCTGTTCGGCCTCGTGGTATACCTCTTCGAGGCTCCGCGTGTACGCGCCTTCTTCCTTGGGCATCCTGGCAAACGAGCAAAAGGTGCAGGTGTTCCGGAGAATGCAGACGTTCGTGGGGTTGATGTGCTGATTGGCGGAGAAGAAAACCCGATCTCCGTTGCGCCTATGGTTCGCCCAGGCCGCCATCTCTCCCAGGCTCAGGATGTCCCGAGTTTCGAAAAGGGCTAGGCCATCCTCGGGGGACAAGCGTTCTCCGGCCAGCACCTTGTCGGCAATCGGCCGGAGGCGCGGGTCGCGAAAGCGCGATGAATTAAGCTGTGTCGGCATCGTATCTCCGTGACCGGCTTCTACTTGGCGCACTAGAGGAATCTAGCGACTGCGGGGTGGCGGGACAAACCAATTGGACGGCCTTCCGGCCAGTCATGGGGCGCGGTCGAGTACCCCTCTCACCCGCTGAGCCAGGCTGCTGACGGTGAACGGCTTGGGCAGGAATGCATCTCCCTCGCGGAGGGCCCGCTCGATGGCGTCGGAGTCCTCGGCATAGCCCGAGATGAAGAGGACCCGCAGGTCCGGGCGGGTCCGCCGGAGCTCGACGGCAAGCTCTTCTCCGGTCATTCCCGGCATCACGACGTCGGTCACCAGCAGGTCGATCCGCCGGGTGGTATTCCGCGCCAGCGCGACACCCGCCACCCCGTTCTCGGCGACCAGCACGTCGTAGCCCAATCCGCGCAGCAGGCGGAGCGCCAGCTGGCGCACCTGCGGCTCATCTTCCGCGAGCAGAATCGTTTCACCTCCACCAGGAGCCAGCGTTTCGATTCTGGTCCCGAACGCCGGGGTGTGAATCGGAAGGGTCCCTTCAGGCAGGGCCGGCAGGAGCACCCTGAACCGGCTCCCAGCTCCAAGCTCGCTGGTCAGCTCGATGCGGCCTCCTGACTGGCGTACGATGCCATAGCAGGTGGCCAGCCCGAGCCCGGTGCCCTTGCCGAATTCCTTGGTGGTGAAGAAGGGCTCGAAGATCGACGTTTGCTGGTCAGCCGGGATTCCCACACCGGTGTCGGTTACGTCCAGCACGACATCGGGGCCGACCACGCAGGTCTCGATGGTGAGCGAGCCGCCTTTGGGCATCGCGTCCCGGGCGTTCACCGACAGATTTACCAGCACCTGTTCGAGCTGGCCCGGATCCACCAGAACGGAAGGCAGATCGTCGGCAAGGTGAGTCATCAGGGTGATATTTTCGCCGAGGAGCCGCTTGAGCAACTTCCGGGCTTCCATGACCAGGACGTTCAGATTGACCGGGCGTGGCTGGGTCACCTGGCGCCGGGCGAAGGCCAGCAGCTGGTGAGTCAGCTCGGAAGCGCGTCCTGCCGCGCGAAGAATCTCCTTGAGGTCGTCCTCTGCAGGGGATCCCGGCTGCAGCGATTCGGTCGCGATCTGCGCGTACCCCATGACGGCCGTCAAAATATTGTTGAAGTCGTGCGCTACGCCGCCGGCCAGTCGGCCGACTGCCTCCATCTTCTGGGACTGGGTCAGCTGACGCTCCAACGCCCTGCGCTCGTCGACGTCGCGGAGGATGGAGAGAAGGCAGGGCTTGCCTTCGACCTCGATCAGGCGCCCGGAAAACTCGATGTCCATCGTCCGGCCATCCTTGCGTCGCAGACACATCGGAACATTCCGGCAGATGCCGTCGCGCTGCACGAGCTGACGAATCTCCTCGCGCTGTGCGGGCTCGTTCCAGAGCCCGAGCTCGAGCACCGAATGACCCATCAGCTCCTCGCGCGAATAACCCGTCAGGACCACGGCGCTGTCATTGACCTCGATCACCTCGCCTGAATCGAGCACTGTGACCGCCACACCGTCCGGGTCGAGCTGGAAGAGGCTCCGGAATCGCTCCTCGGCCCGGCGGATCTCCTCTTCGATGCGCTGGCGGCGCCGGATTTCCCGTGTTATCGCCAGAAGGGACGCCACCAGGAGTACGCCCAGGCCGAAGAGCACCGCAAAGCGCATGGCGCGAAGCGGCGCCGCCACCGGGGCTTCGACCGCGGTGGCGGGCAGTACACTCGCGACCAGCCAGCCGGTCTGCGGGATCACCGCCCAGAGGAGATAGGCATCCGAGGTCCTGGTGAGCCGGGCTTGGGAGGTGGAGTCGGCAGCGACCGATCGCGCCAGCAAGCGGGTCAGCGTGTCGCGAAGCTCCAGATCCGGAAGATCCCGGAGCATCCGGCCCCCCGGCAGCGAGGCGTTGCGGGCGGTGTTGCTGTCGGCCAGCAGCACTCCGCCGTTCCGGCCGATGATGAGGAACCGCCCTCCCACATCGAGTGGCGTTTCGGCGCTGTAGTCCACCAGCTCCTGCCAGCTCAGGTCCTGCCCCACCGACCCGCCCCAGCGGCCGGCCCGGGAGTACGGCGCCACCACGCTCACGTACCAGGCGTCGGCCTTGAGGCTGTGAAACGGGTCGGCCCACCGCGGGACGCCCCTCGGATTCACCCCGGGAGTCGCCAGGCGCATCCAATCCGTTGCGTGGTAGTCCTCGCGGGGCGAAAGCTCCCAGAGAAAGTTGGGCTGGTCCGGGACGAACATCACCTGTCCGCCCTCGTCCGGGCTGACCCAGGCATCGGCAAGCCTCGGATCGAGCGTGCCGGCACCGAATTGTTCGGTAACCCGCTTCGCCCGGATCAGGAACGACTTGAGATCGGCATCGAGCGGGACACCCTTGGGAAAGAAGATGCCAGCCTGTACCGTGGGGTCGAAGAGTGATTTGCGG
>JBEPVJ010000098.1:0-6973 GCA_041691095.1 Gemmatimonadales bacterium | reverse complement strand
ATTGACCCGCGCTCGCGGATCTGGCGTCGAGCCAGGTGCTGCCGCGGTGGCTGTTTTCCCTCGTGCTCACCTTTCTCGTTTTCCGCGCTCACTTGCGAGCCACGTGTGGCTGTTTCGTCGCCTGGCAACTTCAACGGAGGCATAGTCGCATGAGGTTTCCGTACCTGGCCCTGATTTTGGCACTCGTCGTTATGGGGGGCTGCTCCTTGGCTTCCCCTCGCTTTGACCCCGCGGCGGAGTCGGACAAATTGCTCAAGCGGGACACCGAATGGGCCACTGCCGCCACGGCAGGGAAGGATGTCGACAAGATCGTATCTTACTGGGCGGATGACGCCGTGGTGATTCCGCAGGGCCAGCCCACCGTCGAGGGTAAGGAGGCCATCAAGGCCTACGTGACCGGAAGCCTGCAGATCCCAGGGTTTCGGATACACTGGGTCTCGGAAAATGTTTCCTTTTCGCCGGACGGCAAGCTCGCGTACATGAGGTCCGCAAGTGAAATGACGGTGCCGGGACCAACCGGAGAATTGATGACCCTGCCCGGCCGAGCCGTCACCGTGTGGCGCCGGGAATCCGATGGAGAGTGGCGCTGCGTGGTGGACATCTGGAACGATCCGCCTGCGCCGTCAGTCACCGCCAAGCCGGCCACCGAGTAATCATGAAGAACCATGCGAACGGCCCGTTCGATGTGAAGCTCAACCAGCTTCCCACCTCCGATGCCACCGAGGGCTCGCCGCTGGCGCGGATGTCGATCGACAAGCAGTTTCATGGAGACCTGGAAGCCGTCAGTAAGGGCGAGATGCTGGCCGCCGGGACCGCCGTCAAGGGTTCGGCGGGTTACGTGGCCATCGAGCGCGTCACCGGGATTCTTCATGGGCGCGCCGGAAGCTTCGTGCTGCAGCACAGCGCCACCATGGACCGCGGTAACCCGCAACTCTCGATTGCCGTGGTGCCCGATTCTGGGACCGAGTCCCTGACTGGGCTCTCCGGTACCATGATGATCACGATCACGGACGGAAAGCATTTCTACGATTTGCAGTACACGATCGCCGGCGCGATATAGAGCAGGCCTACGTAGGGAGGATTCCATGCCGAAGCGCCTGCAGGTGTACGAGGCACCTGGCATCACCGTCAGCTTTGAGCCGGGCCTCTGCATCCATTCGGGTAAATGCGTCCGGGGGCTGCCGGCGGTGTTCGATATCGGGCGCAAACGGTGGGTCCGGCCTGAGGCGGCCTCCCCGGCGGAGGTTGAGGCCCAGATCGCCCGCTGTCCATCGGGGGCGCTCAAGTGGTATCCCCCGGCCTCCCCCGACCAGGCCGCCGGGGCCTGAGCCGCTGAAATGATCGCCGTCGCGGTGCTGCTCATCGCATTGGCCCTCTCCTGGTTCATCTTGGCAGGCGGGCCGGCCGGGAGCATTACCCGGCTCGAGCGCATCTACCTCCTGGTAACGCCGCTGCCGATATTGCTGATGTTCGGCGTTTCGCTGCTCATCGAGACGTTACGGATTCCGGCGGACCGCGTGCGCTGGCTCACCAGCCACCTGGAGCCCGCAGCGATCCTGCTGAGCGCGGGACTGATCCTGGCTGGAATGGCGCTCGTGTGGCGCCGCTGGGCCCGGGACGAGGGGCGCAAGAACCGCCTGGTTGCCGGCATCTTTCTCGCCGGCATTCCCGCTATCCTCGCGTTCCTGGTTGTGCTTATGTACGGCCTCAGACGCAACAGCTAACCTGAATCGAGGCGACACCCGATGATCGATCGCAAGGCAGACGCACGGTGGGAAGGGAATCTTCGCGAGGGGAAAGGAAGCATCCGGCTGGGCAGCGGGGCGTTCGAAGGACCCTATTCGTTTGGAACGCGCTTCCAGGGCGCCGCCGGCACCAACCCCGAGGAGCTGCTGGGTGCGGCCCATGCCGGCTGCTTCACCATGGCGCTTTCGGCGATGCTGTCGACCGCCGGCCATCCGCCCGCTTCTCTCGAAACCACCGCCACGGTGCACCTCGACAAGGTGGGCGAAGGGTTTTCCATCACCGGCATCGACCTGGTAACCCGCGGCAAGGTGCCGGGCCAGTCCCAGGCAGAATTCCAGCGCATGGCAGAAGATGCCAAGGCCAACTGCATCATTTCAAGGGCGCTGTCCGGCGTTCCGATGCGTCTCGAAGCCACGCTGGCCGAGTGACGTCGTGAGCGCTGTCTCTCCGGTTCCTCCCGATCAGGGTTCGATCACGCCCTACCTCACGGTCGCGGACGGCGCCGGCGCGATCGCATTCTACCAGCGGGTCTTCGGGGCTACCGTGGTGGTACAGCTTTCTGATCCGGCCGGAAACATCGGGCACGCCGAGCTGCGGATCGGGGCTGGGCGGATCATGCTCTCCGACGAATACCCCGAAGTCGAATCGGTCGGGCCGGTCCGGCTCGGCGGCTCCTCATTCACGGTGCATATTTATGTCGAGGATGCCGATGCCGTCTTTGCCCGCGCGATTGCCGCTGGCGCGACCGCCCTGCGGCCGGTGGAAGATCAGTTCTACGGGGATCGCGGCGGGAAATTGCGTGATCCTTTCGGCCACCTCTGGTGGGTGGCAAGCCGGATCGAAGTGGTATCTCCGGCGGAGATGAAGCGGCGGGCCGACCAGCTCTTCAGCGGAGGCTGAATGAAGATCTCGCCAATGCTTCGGAGCGGTTGGCCACTTGCCATCGCCTGGATTGCCGCCTGCGGTTACGTCACGGGAACCACGATAGACACCAGCGTCCAAACCTCCTTCTACGGAACCGACCCGCAACTGCTTCCGGCGCTGGTCCAGCTCGAGGCGCACACCGTCCATCGATCCTATCTCTACGTCGGCGGAATCAGTGCGACGACCACTCGGCCACAGGTCTTCGATCCCGTAGGGCTGGAAGGAGGTGACAGCCTCACCGCCACCGTCTCCCTGCAAACCGCACAGGGAGTGGAGCTGGCCCGCGTCGTTGTTGGATTCCCGATCCAATCCCAATGGGCCTACGGACTCGGTTTCCAGGCCGGTGGGGCCGATGCCAGCCCGACCGGTCCCTGTCATCAGCCTCCGGCCAAAGTCGCTGTCCCTGGTTTTCCAGGGGACACCCTCTTCCTGTGGAGCAGCGCGGCCCCCCAGGGCGTCGTGTGCTGATTCGCCGCGGGGTGCCCGCTGACGCCCCCACACTGGCGGAATTCGCAGCACGAACCTTCGAGGATACCTTCGGCGCCGCCAATGATCCCGCTCACATGGCGGAGCATCTTGCCACTGCCTATGGAACCGCCCAGCAGCTCCGGGAGCTGTCTGATCCGGAATGCATCACCCTGATTCTCGATGACGACCGGACGCTGGCAGGGTATGCCCAGGTACGGCGCAGCCCGCCGCTCTCCTGCATCAGGGGGCCGGCGCCGGTGGAGGTGGTCAGATTTTACCTTGACCGGCCCTTTCACGGCCGCGGCCTGGCGCAGCAGCTCATGGCAGCGGTGGCCGGCGCAGCCCTCGAGCTTGGCGGCCGGACGCTCTGGCTGAGCGTGTGGGAGCGAAATCCCCGGGCAATTGCCTTCTATGCCAAGTGCGGATTCTCCGACACCGGCACTACCTCGTTCTGGGTGGGCCCCGACGAGCAGACCGATCGGGTTCTGATGGTCGAAATCGCAGGGATGACTGGATTGTCGAGCTGATGACACCGACAGCTTCCGGCATCTACGATTTTTCCGCCCGCACCATAGCCGGGGAAGTGATATCCCTGTCCGCCTACCGCGGCCGAGTCTGCCTCATCGTGAATGTCGCCAGCGAGTGCGGATACACCCCGCAGTACCGCGGCCTGGAGGAGCTGTATCAGCGCCACCGGGCGCAGGGCTTCACGATCCTGGGTTTTCCCTGCAACCAGTTCGGAGGGCAGGAGCCCGGTGACGAGACCGCTATACAGGAATTCTGCACCCTCAACTTCGGCGTGACTTTTCCCCTCTTCGCCAAAGTGGACGTCAAGGGCCGGGCCGCTGATCCGCTCTTCCGCCATCTCACCTCTCGCCGGCGCGGGTTGCTGGGAACCCGCGCCATCAAGTGGAACTTCACCAAATTTCTGGTTGACGATAGCGGTGCAGCGATCCGTCGCTATGGACCGCGTTGCTTGCCCGCCGACATCGAGCCCGACATCGTGGGGCTCTTGCCGTAGCGTGATGGCCTCTCCCGCCGGGATTCACCGTGCCGTCGCGGCCCGACTCACGCTGATCTTCGCGACGTCGATCGCCATCGGCGGCTGCACCTCTCATGATGCGACCACTCCGCTGCCGGGATACCGGATCGTCAGGGTGGTTCCGCACGATTCGACCGCCTATACGCAGGGACTGGTGCTCGCCGACACGATTTTCTACGAAAGCACCGGCCTCTACGGGCATTCGGACGTTCGCATCGTGGATCCGGCAACCGGCGCAGTGCGGAAGTCGCAGCCGCTTTCCGCCGAGCGCTTCGGCGAGGGCCTGGCGCTGCTGGCCGGGCGGCTCTACCAGCTCACATGGCAATCCGGCGTCGGATATGTCTACGATGCAGCGACGCTCGCCGCGATCGATTCCTTCACCTATCAGGGCGAAGGATGGGGCCTCGCCACCGATGGCAAGAGCCTGATCATGAGCGACGGCAGTGATACGCTCCGGTTCCTGGATCCCGCGACGCTTGCCGTAACCCGGCGCATTCCCGTCACCTTCTCCACCGGCGTCCCCGCGACCCGTCTCAACGAGCTCGAGGACATCGACGGCGAGCTCTTCGCCAACGTGTACCAGAGCGACTGGATTCTGCGGATCGACCCTCGCAATGGAATGGTTCGGGAGGTGCTCGATCTCGCCGCGTTGCACCAGAAGGCGCGGGAGCGTTTTGTCACGGGTGATGTGCTTAACGGGATCGCATTCGATCGGCGCACCGGGCACCTGCTGGTGACCGGCAAGAACTGGGCGACCCTGTTCGAGCTGTCACTCGAGAATCCGCCCGGCATCAAGTAGCCCCCTACAGGCGGACCTCTTGACCGGAGGTCCTGTTCGGCGCGCGAGTCCTCGGTGGTTCACGTGCGATAGCCGCCTGACGCTGGCCCCCCGGCCAGTGCCGGGGTACTGTTGGGAATGCCCGACCTCGCCGACGCGCTGATCTATTACATCGTCTTTCTCTTCTCGACCACGCTGCACGAGGCGGCTCACGCCTGGTCGGGGCATCGCCAGGGAGACTCCACCGCGTTCCATGGTGGCCAGGTCTCCCTCAATCCGCTGCCGCACATCCGTCGCGAGCCGATCGGAATGGTGATCCTCCCGCTTATTTCCGCGATCGCGTCGGGTTGGCCTATCGGCTTTGCCAGCGCCCCCTACGATCCCGCCTGGGCGCTTCGATACCCGAAGCGCTCGGCGCTCATGTCTCTGGCCGGGCCGGCGTCGAACATGCTGCTGGTGCTCATTTCCGCTCTGCTGATTCGTATCGGCCAGATGACCGGGGTGCTGGTGGCTCCACAGCATATCAGCTTCGGGCACATCACCGCGGCGGCAGGAGGCGGTTGGCTGGATAGCGTGGCCTTTCTTGTCGGGGTGGTGTTTTCGATGAATCTGCTCCTGGCCACGTTCAATCTGCTGCCGGTGCCGCCGCTGGACGGCAGCTCGGTGGTGCCGCTCTTTCTGAGCGAGCCGGCCGGCCGCAGATACATGCAGGCGCTCTGGCGCTTTCGCGCGGCAGGCCTGATTGGACTCTTCCTCGCGTGGCGAGTATTTGGCACGCTCTTCAATCAGATCTTCCTGCCCGCCGTGGGGCTGCTTTATCCCGGCGTGAGCTACCACTAGAAAGGCCGGGGACAGCGAATGACCGAGAAGGTGGTGGTAATCACCGGTGCGAGCGGAGGAATCGGTGCGGCGCTGGCGGAAGAGCTGGCAGCGCGCGGTGCCAAACTGGTCCTGGTCGCCCGGCGGAGCGATGCGCTTGCCACGATCGCTTCCAAATGCAGTGGGCGTGCGCTGCCGATCGCTGCCGATGTGACTTCCCGCGCCGAGGTTCGGCGCGTAGTACGGGAAGCACTGGGCCACTATGAGCGTATCGACGTCTGGGTAAACAACGTTGGGCGCGGCATCAGCAGGGTCCCGTCGGAACTCACCGATGACGATATCGATGGCATGATGCAGGTCAACGTCAAGACCGCGCTCTACGGTATGCAGGAGGTGCTGCCGCATTTCAAGGAGCGCGGCGCGGGGCAGGTGATCAACATTTCCTCGATGCTCGGGCGCATGCCGATTCCGGTCTTTCGCTCGGCGTACAACGGTGCAAAACACTTTCTCAATGCACTCACCGCCAATTTCCGCGCCGAGGTGCAGCAGACTCACCCGGACATCGAGTTTACGCTGGTCTCCCCGGGTGTGGTTCGCACCGATTTTGGCGACAACGCGCTCCACGGTGGACCCACCTCCCAGGCGTTGCCCGATTCGCAGAGTGTCGAAGAGGTTGCCCAGGTGATTGCCGACGTCGTCGAAGCGCCGCGGCCGGATGTCTACACCAGGAAGGGCGCTCACGACCGGGTAATTTCCTATTTCCGCTCGCTTGGCTCCGATCCTGATTGAAACCCGTGACGGTAGAGGTGTCGGACCGAATGCAGCGGCGTTACCGGTATATCCTCACCGAGCCGGCCGGCCGCAACTTCGATCCTGGATTCACTCCCGATCTGACTCCCGCCGACATGCTGCGGCTGGGTGTGTTCGGCGGACGATATCTGACCGATTGTCGCACGGAGTTTCCCGCGAGCTGGTTTCAGCGCGCCAAACTGAGCCCTGGACGTCGCAACGCCACGCTCAACTGCTTCGGAGTGAACGCCTCCCAGCCGCTTTCGGTATGGCGGGCCAAGGGCTGGATCTATCCCGATGATCCCCGCGGCTGGTTTCAATGGTATTGCCGCTACTATCGGGGGCGGCGCTGCCCCTACGACGCCAGGCAGATCAAGCGGTGGAAGGCAATGAAGCGGCATATCGCC
>JBEPVJ010000097.1:0-6993 GCA_041691095.1 Gemmatimonadales bacterium | reverse complement strand
GGATACATGTCCTGGGTGCCGTGCGAGATGAAGTTCATCATCGTCATCAGCAGCAGCAGATACAGGAAGAGACGCCAATGGGAGAGGATCGATTTCCCGAGCGAGCCCCAATCGCTGTGCCGGGACTTTTTCCAGACCTCGGACTCGGGCACCTTCGAGCGGACGTAGATCGCGAGCAGCGCGGGGAGCCCGCCGATGAAGAACAGGGGGCGCCAGCCGTAACGGGGAAAGACGAAGAAGTAGACCACCGCGGCCAGGAGATAGCCGCAGGCGTATCCCTCCTGCAGCATACCCGAGAGCAGGCCGCGGCGCCCTTTGGGGGCGGCTTCCATCGCCAGCGATGCCCCGACACCCCACTCGCCGCCCATCCCGATGCCGAACAGCGCCCGGAAAATGAAGAACATCGTGTAGGACGTGGCGAGTCCGGACAGCACCTCCATCACGGAGAAGAACACCAGCGTGAGCATCAGCGGGATGCGACGGCCGTAGCGATCGGCCATCAGCCCGAAGACGAAGGCGCCTATCGGCCGAAAGGCCAGGGTGATGGCGAGGGTCGATGCCATCCTGGCGTCGGAGGCGCCGAATTCCTTCCCGATCGCGGTGAGGGTGAATACCACCAGGAAGAAGTCGAACGCATCGAGCATCCAGCCCAGGAAACTCGCGAGCACGGCCGAATTGGGCGAGCCGGCTCGGGTCGTCTCAGGCATGCGCGCCAGAAGGTAGGAGTTAGGAGGCAGGAATAGTAAGTCGGAAGGAAGGTAACACCTGGCGCCGGGGGGGCGTATCTTGTCTGGTCCATCAACTCGACACCTCGAGGCGTTCCCATGCATCGTCCGATCCTCCGCCCCGTACTCCTGGCTCTCACGCTGCTGGCCGGCTGCGGCCCCAAGGAACCGGTTGCCTCCGGTGGATCCGGCGCAGCTGCGCCGGCTGCCTCGGTACCGGCGGCGGCGCTGGCCGTTCTCGATACTGGGTCATTCATGGCCCACGTCCGGGCGCTGGCGGACGACTCGATGCTGGGTCGGGGCCCGGGGAGCCTGGGTGAGGACCGCTCGGTGGCCTACATCACGGGCCAGTTCCAGGCGGCCGGCCTCGCGCCGGGCAACACCGACGGGACCTTCATCCAGAAGGTGCCACTGGTCGGCATCACGCCGCAGGGAAAGCCCGTGCTGGTCTTTTCCAAGGGCGGAAAGTCGCGCAGCCTCAAGTGGCACGACGATTTCGTCGCGTGGACCAAGCATGTGGCGGACCAGGGAAAGATCGAGCATTCCGACATGGTGTTCGTGGGCTACGGGATCGAGGCGCCGGAATTCAATTGGGACGATTTCAAGGGCGCCGACCTGACCGGTAAAACGATGGTGGTGCTGGTCAACGATCCGCCGCTGGCCGACTCTACCCAGTTCGGCGGCCGGGCCATGACGTATTACGGACGCTGGACCTACAAGTACGAGCAGGGGATGAAGCACAAGGCGGCCGCGGTGCTGATCGTGCACGAGACCGATCGCGCCGGGTATCCCTTCACGGTAATCCAGGGCAAGACCGGGGAGCAGTTCGACCTGGTGACCCCCGACAAGAACATGGGCCGATCGGAAATCGAAGGGTGGATTACGGTCGACCAGGCGAAGGCTCTGGCAACGATGGCGGGGCAGAATTTCGATTCGCTGAAGGCGCACGCAGCCACCCGCGACTTCAAGCCGGTGCCGCTGGGCGTCACCGCCTCGGTCACCATCAAGAACAAGCTGAGGACCATCGATTCGCGCAACGTGGTGGCGAAGCTCGAGGGCAGTGATCCGGCGCTCACGGATCAATACGTCGTCTACTCGGCCCATTGGGATCACTTCGGGGTCGGGCTGCCGGTCAAGGGCGACTCGATCTACAACGGCGCCTACGACAACGCGACCGGCACGGCGGGATTGCTGCTGATGGCCAAGGCGTTCAAGGCGATGCCCACGCCGCCCAAGCGCTCGATCCTTTTCCTGGCGGTGACGGCGGAGGAGCAGGGATTGCTGGGGTCGCAGTATTACTCGGTGACGCCGATCTACCCGCTGGCCAAGACCCTGGCCGACATCAACATGGACGAGATCAACAAGTGGGGCCCCACCAAGGACCTCACGATCATCGGTCTGGGTGCGTCGGAGCTGGATGACTACGCGGAAGCGGCGGCGAAGGAGCAGGGCCGGACGCTCCGCCCCGATCCCGAGCCCGAGAAGGGGTCATACTATCGCTCCGATCACTTCAATTTCGCCAAGCAGGGCGTGCCGGCGCTGAGTCCGGATGTCGGGGTGGATTTCGTCGGCAAGCCGGCAGGCTGGGGGTTGCAGCAGATCGGGGCGTATACCGAGAACAACTACCACTCGCCCTCGGACGAGATCACGCCCGACTGGAACATGACCGGGGGAGTGGAAGACCTGAAGCTCTACCTCACGATCGGGTATCGGGTGGCGCAGGCAGACAAGTTCCCTGAGTGGCGGGTGGGGAACGAGTTCCGGGCGATTCGAGAGGCGTCGCTGAAGCGGTAACGCGGGAGAGTCGAGCCTACTCCCGGCGGCCAGTCGTCAACCAGAACTGCATCTCGTAGTCCCAGATCGTCACCGCGATCTCCTTCCCATTCGGCGAATAGGACGGCTGGGTCTTGTTGGTCGGATCGAAGGTGAGCTGCCGGGGCTCACCGCCGGCAGCCGGCATCCGCCAGAGCTGAAAATGGAGGTCCGCGCCGGGGGCGATGAAGGCCACCCACTTTCCATCAGGTGAAACGCCCAGTCCCGAGAAGAGGTGCTCGCTCTTCCACCGCCGCAGGATCGAGACTCTGCCGCCGTCTCGCGGCGACAACACGATCACATGCGACTCGGCGGATTCGTCTCCCAGGACCGCCAGGCGGTCGCTGCCCCCCAGCCACTCCGCGTGAACCGCCTTGCCGGAATATCCATCGAACTTGAGCTCCCGCTCCGGTACGGTGATCGCGCCGGTCTCCTGGTCCACGCCCACCAGGTAGATCACGGTCTGGTGGGTAACCCGCGAGTCGGAATCGAACACCAGCCACTTCCCGTCGGGTGACCAGCGGGGCCACCCGGTCTCGAACCCGCGGCCAAAGCTGGTAATGCGCCGGTCGGGCTTGGACTTGTCGGCCGGCACGAGGTAGATGTCGTCTCCCTGGTCCTTGTGGGAGTGATAGGCGATCCACTTTCCATTGGGAGACCAGCAGAGCGACTGATCCTCGCTCACCGAATTGTCCACCATTCGCACCACCGTCGATTGCATCGTGTCGGGATGGGCGCTGACGATGCCATTGTCCTGCGAGATGTCGGGGTAGGCAAAGTCGTCGATGAAGCGGCGCCAGGTGCCGTAGGTGATGCCGATCCATTGTCCGGTCGGATCCCAGGAGGGCGTCTCCGACTGGAAGTTGGTGATCATGGTGATGGCACCGCCGGTATCCGGTACCACGCCCACATTGGCCCGGTAGGTCTGCGTCTTGAACAGCACGGTGCCGTTCTTCCCGGCGCTGGGGGCGTAGGCATCGCGCGAGAAGGCGGCGAGCCGGACCGGCACGCCGCCGCGCCGGCCTCGCGCCCAGAGATCGAGGACGCCGGCGGCATTCGGTGCGGCATAGTAGATCGTGTCGCCGCCGGGAGAAAACGCTACCGCGTTGTAGGCCTCGAGGCGGTCTCCCTTCGGTTCCTGGCCGATACATGGGTCCCGCAGGAACTGTCGCTTCCCGTCCCGCGCCATGCAGACCAGCCGGCCGTCGGGGGCGAAGACCGGGTGACTCAGGCTCGCGGTGGAACGAATCACCTCGGCGCTGTCGCCGCCGAGAATCCAGAGCTGCGATCCCCCGGCCGAGTCGCGCACGCCCGCGGTGCGCCGCCCGTCGGGAGACCAGGCCAGGTCGGTGAGCGAATCGGTCAGCGGCGCGGCAGATCCCCCGCGGTGACCCGGGGGGAAGAGCGGAGCGTGGCCACCCGAGGCGAGATCGTAGAGCCACCAGCGCGGGGTGCGGTAGCGGTGGGCCGCCGCGATCGCCTTGGAGTCGGGGCGCCAGGCCAGGTGCTGGATCAACCCCGGCTCGGTGGCCAGCTCGGTGATCGGGCCTCCCTCCACCCGTCGCAGGTAGAGGTGGCGCTGGACCGACCAGGCGAGCATCGTCCCGTCGGGCGAGAGCGCCGCCAGAGGATCGCGGAAGCTGATGACGCCGAACTGTTGTGCGGTGGTGAGATACTGGAGCTTGAACGGGGCGGCAGCGGGCTGGGCGGCGGAGCAGGCGGCAAGGAGCAGCGCGGGGAGGGCCCGCCGCGAGATCATGCGCGAACCTCGCCCATTTCGGTGACCGCGGCGCGGTTGACCAGGATACGCACGTTGTTGCTCAGCGGGTCGATCGGGAGCATGAAGAAATAAGGTGTAATCGGTGGATAGCGATTCATCAGACCGACGATCTCTTCCTTGTCGGCAAACATCACCCTGACCCGCCGTGCTCCGACCACGCGAGAATCTCCGGGAACCACCGCTTTGGCATCGTTGCGCTTGGAATCGCCCTCCGCCGACCGCACGAAGAAGAGCGCCTTCACCGTGGCGAGCGCTACCTCGATGGTGCCGCCGGTCTCGGTCTTGAGGTGGCAGGTGGGCTTCTTGGGGTCGACGTCGAGGCTCATCCCCTTCTTGCGCGAGCCGTCGATGAAGGCCGCCACGATCAGGTGTCCCTGCATGCGTTCCTCCTACTCGATTTCGTCGAGCGATCGGGGCCAGTCGCCCTTGAGGAGCCGGGAGAGAGCCCGGTCGGCCAGCAATCGGCCGCCGGTCTGACACCGGGCACAATAATTGGTTTCGTTCTCGGCGTACCGGATCCGCTGCACCGGACTCCCGCAGACCGGGCAGGGCAGCCGGAACCGTCCATGTACCGCCATCGCCTCCCGAAAGGCGGTCACCTTCCCGGGAAATCCCTGTCCTACTTCGCGGCGCAGCCGTTCGGTCCAGAGCGTCAGGGTCTCTCGGCAGGCCTGGTAGAGCCGGGCGATTTCTTCCTCGGAAAGGCGTCCGGTGAGTGTCAGCGGCGAGAGCCTGGCCGCATGGAGCGCCTCGTCGGAGTAAGCATTTCCGATGCCACTGAAGAGGCGAGGATCGGTCAGTGCCCGCTTCACCGTATGACTCTCGGAGCGGAGCCGTTCCGAAAAGGCCGGGAGGCCGATGTCCTGCACCTCGAGGCCGCCCCGGTCCATGGCCTTGAGCGCCTCCGCCCCGCGGACGAAATAGAGCGACGCCCTCCGTTTGGTGCCCGCCTCGGTGAGCAGCAGCGAGCCCGCGGGAAACTCGAAGAGCGCCAGGCCGATCGGCCCGGCCTTGGCGTCGCGGGTTATCCACTTGAGCCGCCCGGCAATCATCAGGTGGATCACCAGGAAATATTCGTTTCCCAGGTCGAGCACGATGCGCTTGCCGATGCGGCGGACCCCGAGCACCACGCGTCCCTGGGCCTCGGAGATCGGCGGCTCGACGGTACAGAGCAGGAACGGGCTCTTGAGCTGGATCCGCTCGAGCGGCCGTCCCACGATGACGCGGGTCAGCGCCTCGAGGTATACAGTGATATCAGGAAGCTCGGGCAACCATGCTCTCCACGAACCCGGCGATGCGCTCGCACGCCTCGGCCAGGCGCTGCTCGCTGGTCCCCAGCGTAATGCGCACGTGGCCGGCCCCACTGGGGCCGAAGCCCTCGCCGGGGGTCACCGCGACGCCGGCGGCATCGAGCAACTGAGACGCGAACTCCTTCCCGTCGAGGCCGGTGCCGCGCACATCGGCGAAGATGTACATCCCCGCCTCGGGCATCCGGCAGCGCAGGCCACCGACGCCATTGAGCCGGTCCACCACCACGCGAGCGCGGCCGAGGTAGGCGCTCCGGAGCTCGGCGGCCTCGTGATCGGCGTGGTGAAACGCGGCCGCCCCGGCATCCTGAACGAATTGCGCGACGCCGAAGTGCATGCAGCGCACCAGCTTTTCCAGGTGCCGCGCGAGCGGTCCGGACGTGATGCTCCACCCGCAGCGCCACCCGGTCATCGCGTGCGACTTGGAGAGACTGGAGACGATGGCGGTGCGATCGGCCATGCCGGGTAGTGACGCCGGGCTTACGAAGCCACCGGAGAAGTCGAGCGCCGAATACACCTCGTCGCTGATGAGGGCGAGGTCGTGGCGGCGGCAGAGCTCGGCGGTCGCCTCCGCTTCTTCGCGGGTCAGGACCGAGCCGGTCGGATTGTGCGGGAAGTTGAGCATCACGCCGCGGGTGCGCGGCCCGATGGCGCGGGCAATGTCTTCCGGGTCGAGGTGGAACGCGCGCTCGGGCCGGAGCGGGATCTGGCGCATCACCGCCCCCGCGGCGCCGAGCATCCCCTCATAGGTGACGTAGGTCGGCTCGGGGACGATGACCTCGTCGCCCGGGTCGAAGAGGCACTGGGCCAGCGCAAAGAGCGCTGCCTGTGCGCCGGGGTAAATGATCACCTGCGCGGGGTCTACCTTGGTGCCGATGGCCTTGCTGGTCCGCTCGGCGATGGCGGCCCGCAGTGCCGGTTCGCCGCCGCTCGGAGAGTAGTGGGTGCGCCCGGTGCCCAGCGCGCTCACCGCCGCCTTGCGGATCGATGCCGGCGTGTCGAAATCCGGGTCCCCGATGCTCAGAAGATAGATGTCCTCGCCGCGGAGTTTCCGCTCGACCCCGCGCTCGTGGACTACCCACGCCTCCGACGCTTCACCTTCCAGGCGTTCGATTCTTGAGGAATATCGCATGGTTATTTCCTGATTCCGGAGAGGCGCAGCATCAGCACCGCGGCCCGCTCGGTCTGCATTTGCAGGGATGGAAGGTGCACCGTTTCCTGGGGAGAATGCGCGCCGCTGCCGAGCGCTCCCATTCCATCCACACCGGGAATATACGGAGCGACGAAGGAGAGGTCGCCGGCGCCGCGCCGGCTCGCATCCATCGCGGTGATGGCGGGGTAGCCGAGCGCGCGGCTTACGGTGTCGAGC
>JBEPVJ010000096.1:0-7011 GCA_041691095.1 Gemmatimonadales bacterium | reverse complement strand
GCAGATGCACGGTAATCCGGGTGCCCGATGCGCCCAGCGGGTGACCGATGGCGGTGGCGCCGCCCTCGACGTTGGTCCTGGCGCGGTCCAGGCCGAGCTCCTGTTCCACCGCCAGATACTGCGCAGCGAAGGCCTCGTTCACCTCGACCCGGTCCATCTGCGCCAGCGTCATCCCGGCGCGCTCCAGCGCCATGCGCGCGGCGGGCGCCGGGCCGATGCCCATGATCTCCGGCGGCACACCGGCCACGCCCCACGACACCAGCCGGCCGATGGGGTTGAGGCCGCGCTCCTCCGCGTAGTCGCGCGAGGCCACGATACACGCCGCGGCCCCATCGGCAATGCCGGAGGCATTGCCCGCGGTGACGACCCCGCCGTCCTTCTTGAAAACCGGCGCCAGCCTGGCCAGGCCTTCGATGGTCGTCTCGGGGCGCATATGCTCGTCGGCGGCCCACTGGTCGACCTGTTTGGTCTTTCGGTTCTGGAGCGGAACAGGGCATAGCTCGTCGGCAAAGAAGCCGGCGTCCCAGGCTGCCTTGGCCGCCTGCTGGCTGCGCAGGGCAAAGACGTCCACGTCAGCGCGGGGAATTCCGTATTGGACCGCGAGGTTCTCGGCGGTGATGCCCATCGGGCAGCCGCAGAGCGCGTCGGTAAGCCCGGCCCAGAGCAGATCTTCCAGCGGCGGGGTCTGGCCCAGCTTCACGCCCCAGCGCAGCCCGCGAAGGACGTGGGGCGCCTGGCTCATCGATTCGGAGCCGGCGGCGAGGACCACGCGGGATTCTCCCAGCAGTATCTGCTGGGCGCCCTGTACGATCGACTCGAAGCCGGAGCCGCAGAGCCGGTTGATCGTGAGTGCCGGGGTCTCGATTCGGCAGCCCGCCTTGAGCCCCACGTGCCGCGCGATATAGGCGCCGTCCGCGGAGGTCTGCATCGCGTTGCCGACCACCACGTGGTCTACTTCTTCCGCGCCGATGCCGGCGCGCTCGATGGCGGCCTTCGACGCAATCGCCCCGAGCTCGGTGGCGGAAAGATCCTTGAGAGCGCCGCCGAAGCCGCCGAAGCCGGTGCGCACACCGGAGAGGAAAACGATGTCAGGACGCGGGGTCATGGGTAGCTGAAGGGATCCTTGACCGGCGCTCCGCAGGTGATGCAATGCTTCCATTCGGAATCGAGCTCGGTATTGCAGCGGGAACAGGTGAAGGGAATGAGACGCTTGCCGCACCAGGGGCAAAAGACCACCTGGCGCCCGCTCGGCATGGAATGTTTGCAGTGGGGGCAGGTCACTGCGGGAGAACCGGACTTGGCGGATGACACGGAGCGCTCCGAGGGTGCGGGGGACTTCGGAGGCGGGGCGGCGGCAGCGTCCTTCCGCCCGTCTCCACCATCGACGACCTGCGCCGCCGCCATCGAGGTGATCTGTACCGTGGCGGCACCCACCTCATCGAGCACGCCGAGGTCGGGATTGGCGTGGGCCAGCTCCTCGCGGCACCGCTCGGCGGCCTCGGCGGGGAGGGTCTTGACGTAGCCGCGCTCGCCCGACACCAGCCGCAGCAGGATCGTCTCGTAGTCTTCCACGCTCTCGATGCCCAGGGCGCGGCGGTGGGCCCGGTAGGGCAGCACCGTCTCCCGGAGCGCGGCCACCTCGACCGGGCGGTGCACCCCGTCCCGGCTGGCGCCGAGCTGCTCCACCAGGCGCTGGGCAAAGCGGGTTAGGTCGTCCACAGCTCAGCCTCCAAAGGGCACCGCCACTTCGTCCAGGTCGTGGGGGAACCGTTCGCCCCGCCCCAGCCGATCCTCCAGCGCCAGGAACGCGCCGTCGGGATCATAGTCGGTGTAGTGGCGCGCCGCCCGCTTGCGGTCCAGCCACGCGGTGAAGCCCGACGCGACGAACCCGCCGGAGGTTTCCTGCGCCTTGGCGGCGCGCACCGCCAGGTCGTTGGCGTATTCGTTCTTGGGATGCCCGTTGTGCCCGCGCACCCAGGCGAGCTGGGTCTCGTGCAGCGCCAGCGACTGCGACAGGGCGCGCCAGAGCTCGACGTTTTCCAGCGCGCCGGCCTTGCGCTTCCAGTCCTTGGCGATCCATCCCGGCAGCCACTCCCGCACGCCCTTCACCAGGTACTCCGAATCGGAGACGATCAGCACCTTGAGCCGGATGCCTTTGCCGGCCAGGATCTGGAGCACACCGATCGCGCCCGCCAGCGCCATCCGATTGTTGGTGGTATCGGGGGCATGCACGAAGAAGTCCCGGCGCACCAGCCCGCGCGGTGTGCGGGCCTCGATCAGCCCACCTGCGCCGCCGGGGGTCAGTCCTTCGCGCCCGTTGCCGAGACAGCTCTCGTCGAGGTGCACCACCGCGCGCGAGCTCACGGCAACACCTGGAAGTCGTCGAGGTCGAGAAGGTCGAAGCGGAGCTCCTCGCCGGTCATGGGCAGCAGACCCACCAGCGCTTCGCTCCGGCCGGTGATCAGCATCCGCTTGGCCACCACCACATACTCGGTGCCGCGGCGCATCAGCATAACCCGCCGCCCCATCCGGGTGGCGTACTCGAGCTGCTCCATCCGTTGCGGCGTCCAGCGCACCGTTCCCATTCGATTCGAGCTCCTACTGCGGCGTCGCGCCGCGGACGACCGACAGGCCGCTCGCCGCGGGAAGAATTTCGCCAATTACGTGGGCGGCGATAGTTCCCTCGACCTGGAGCGCTACGAGCAGGGCATCGAGCCGATCCGGCGCCACCGCCAGCAGCAGGCCTCCCGAGGTCTGGGCATCGGTGCAGATGAATCGCTCTGCCGGGGTGAGATCGGCCGACCAGGCGGCCCTGGCCGCATCGTGATTGCGCTGGGTGCCGCCGGGAACGCAACCCTTGTCCGCCAGATCCAGCGCGTTCGCGAGCACCGGAAGCCGGGACACTTCGATCCGCGCCCCTACCCCGCTCGCCGCCAGGATGTTGCCGAGATGGCCGAGCAGCCCGAAGCCGGTGACATCGGTGGCGCAGCGAACCCCGGCCGCCGACGCCGCCCGCGCCGCGCCGTCATTGAGCGCGGTCATGCTGGCCACCGCCTCGGCGAGTGCGGCCTCCGGAAGGAGATTGCGCTTGAGGGCCGTCGTCAGGATTCCGGTGCCGAGGGGCTTGGTGAGCACCAGGATGTCTCCGGGGCGAGCCGCGCCGTTGGTGAAGATCTTGTCGGGATGCACCTCGCCCACCACCGCGAGCCCGAACTTCGGCTCGGGGTCGTCGATCGAGTGCCCGCCCAGCATCAGGCAGCCGGCCTGTTTGGTGATTCGGGCCGCGCCCTGCAATACCTCGCCCAGAATTTCAAAGGGCACCTTGCCGCGGGGCCAGCCGACCAGGTTGAGCGCAAAGAGCGGCCGGCCTCCCATCGCATAGACATCCGAAAGTGCGTTGGCTGCCGCAATCGCGCCCCATGCTGCGGGATCGTCCACGATCGGGGTGAAGAAATCCACCGTCGCCACGAGCGCCCGGTCGGCGGAGAGGCGGTAGACCGCTGCGTCGTCCCGAGTCGCGGCGTCCACCAGCACATTGCCGTCTTCGATGGTAGGAAGGTGCTTCAAGACCTCGGCGAGATCGGCGCTGCCGAGCTTGCAGCCACATCCCGCGGCGTGGGAGAGGGAGGTCAGGCGGATCTGGTCGGTTGTCACGGGAGAAATTTACACCCGGAAAACAAAACGGAGGCGGCCCGATTTCCGGGACGCCTCCGCGGTGGAGCGCGGTGGATCGGCTAGCGCCGCTTCTTGGACTTCTTCGCCGCCTTCTTCCTGGCGGGCGCCTTCTTTTTCATTGCCTTGCGAGCCGGCTTGCGGGCAGCCTTCTTGGCCACCTTCCTGGCCGGCTTGGCGGCCTTCTTCCTGGCAGCCTTCTTCGGCGCAGCCTTTTTGGCGGCCTTCTTCGGCGCGGCCTTCTTCGGCGCAGCCTTCTTCGGCGCAGCCTTCTTGGGCGCGGCCTTCTTTGCGGCGGGCTTCACCGCTGCTTTGGCCATGGGCATCGCCGCGGCCTTCGGGGCCGCCGGAGCGGAGGGTTTTGCTGCCGGCTTGGGAGCGGGCGCCGGCTTCATGGCCGGAGGCGGCGGGGGTGGAGGCGGGGGAGGTGCGGCCGGCGGGGGCGCCGGGGTGGACGACGGCATGGGATCCATCCACCCTGATCCGGACCAACCCATTTCCGATTCCTGGAACGCGGCCATGCTTGCTTCCTCCGGCTGCTCGGTTACGGCAGGCCCCGCCGCAAAGGGGGAGGCGCCACGGCGCCTTCGCTGATTCGCTGATATATCTTGCACAACTTCCGCTCATCTGCAAGCCGGAGATTTCCGCGATGCGGGCGCTGGCCCTCAAGCAACATGGCGGGATCCACAGCCTCGAGCTACTCGACCTGCCCGCCCCGGCTATTTCCGCCCCCGACGATGTCCTCATCAGGGTCCGCTCGGCGGCCATTAATCACCTCGACCTCTTCCTCACCGATGGGGTCAAGGGCATCACGGTTCAGTTCCCCCACATCGTGGGCACTGATGGGGCCGGCATCGTCGAAGCGGTCGGCACGGCGGTCACCCTGGTTCGTCCCGGAGACCGGGTGGCCATCAATCCCGGGATCTCCTGCGGTCGGTGCGAGCTCTGCAGCTCGGATCAGGAACCTCTCTGCAGAAGCTACCAGATTCTGGGAGAACATCGACCCGGCACCGCCGCCGAACTCGTTATTGTTCCAGAAAGCAACGTCGCGCCGATTTCCGCTGACATGCCGTGGGATATCGCTGCCGCATTTCCTCTTTCTACGCTCACCGCGTGGCGAATGCTGGTTACCCGCGCCAAGGTAGCCGCTGGAGAGACGGTGCTGATCTGGGGAATCGGTGGCGGGGTCTCGCTTGCGGCGCTGCAGATTGCCCATCACCTGGGTGCCAGGGTGATCGTCACCAGCTCGGCGGAGCGAAAGCTGGCCAAGGCGCGGGAGCTCGGCGCGGCCGAGACGTTCAACCATGGGGAGCTGTCGCCCGACGAGATCGCGCGGCAGGTGCGGAAGCTGACCGGCGCGGGCGTCGACGTGGTGGCGGACTCGGTCGGAGAAAAGACCTGGGACGCCTCGCTCAAGGTGCTGAAGCCCGGGGGGCGCCTGGTGACCTGCGGGGCGACCTCGGGCCCGATCGTTTCGCTCGACATCAGGCGATTGTTCTGGTTCCAATGGAGCATCCTGGGGTCGACGATGGGCTCGCGCGCCGAGTTTGCCAGTATCATGGAGCTCGGTAACGCAGGGAAGCTCTGGCCGGTGGTGGATTCGGTGGTTCCGCTCGAGCTCGGCGCCACCGCCTACCAGCGGATGGCGCGGGGCGAGCAGCTCGGTAAACTCGTGATCGAGGTCTCCCGGTGAACGAACTCTGGCAGCGACTCTCCATGGGCAGCAGTCAGATTCTCGACGTCCTGCCGTCGGTTCTCTTCGCGATCGCCATCCTGCTCGCGGGTTACCTGGTGGCGCGCCTGGTCGAGCGGTGGACCGACGCCCTGCTCAAGCGGCTCAACTTCAACAAGATGGCGGAGGCCGGCGGGCTCTCCGAGGCGATGGAGCGGAGCGGCACCCGGCTGGATCCGATCCACGCGGTGGGGAAGATGCTGTTCTGGCTGATGATGCTGGTGGTGATCCTGCTGGCGAGCCGGGCCCTCGGGCTGGAGAGCATCAACAGCATGTTCGGGACGATGCTCTCCTATATACCGACGCTGATCGCCGCGATCGTCATCGTGATCCTGGGGATGATCGTGGGCGAATTCGTGCGGGCGCTGGTGCTGGCATCGGCGGGGCGGGTCGAAGGCGTGCCGACCCTGGCGAAGGTGGCGAAGGCCGCGGTGGTGATGATCGCGATCTTCATGGCGCTGACCCAGCTCGGGGTGGCGGGGGAGCTGGTGACGGCGGCCTTCACGCTGATCGTGGGCGCGATCGCGCTGGCCGCGGGACTGGCCTTTGGCCTGGGCAACCAGACGCTGGCTGGCGAGGTAACCCGGCGCTGGTACGAGGAGGGACAAGCCCGG
Organism: Gemmatimonadales bacterium; assembly: GCA_041691095.1. Lineage (GTDB taxonomy): Bacteria > Gemmatimonadota > Gemmatimonadetes > Gemmatimonadales > GWC2-71-9 > JABFSM01. The sequence goes on along the minus strand of JBEPVJ010000096.1, from coordinate 993 downwards.
AGACGGCAGGCGCAGGCAGTGGCGCAAGATCGAGAGGACGCCGCGGAGCGGGCCGCGGATGAGGATGGGGCCTAGGGCCTGCTCCGGACGATGACGCCGGCCGACTCGAGCGCAGCGAGATATTCGATGACCATCGCCATCGGCACGGGGCCGTAACTGGCGGAGACCGCGTCCCTGATATCCCGGTCGGTGCGGCGTCCGTCCACCAGGTTGAGTACCTCGTAGGCATACTCTCCGCCGGCGCCCCGGAGCCCGGTAAAGCCCAACAGCTTGAGCCCCGCCGTCTTGTCCGCACCGATCTTCGCTTCCAGATAGTCGTACCCGAACACCGTCATCGGGCCTCTCGGCTCGGCGTTGCGCTGGAACACCGGGTCCCGGTTTCCCGCGTAACGCTCCGAGCGCGGCTCGGTCACCGTGGCGCGTAAGTCGGACACGAATTTCCGGGCCACGTCGCGCTGGGAGTCATCGAGCGGGGCGAAGGATTCTACTGAGGAGATGATGGCCTCCTCCGACGCGAAATGCTGGCCCTGCAGGTTCAGCCCTTCGGCGGGATCCAGGGCAGCGCGGCGCTCCAGCATCGTGGCGGTGCGCCTCAGGCCGGCGCGCTCGATGACCTGGAGCAGGGCCGCAGCGCCGTCACTCCTGAGCGTGGCGAGGTAATAGCCGCTCGCCGCGCCGATGAATGCGGCGCGCTCGAGCTTGGTGGCGTCGATATTGGCGGGGGAATCCAAATTGGTGTGGATGTACCGATCAGGCCAGTCATTGAGGTAGATGGCCGGGATCCGGTAGGAGCCGTCAGTGTAGATCTCGTGATCGCTCCCCATGGTGAATTCGGCGAAGTCGGCCTGGAGCGCTTCCTTGCCGCCTTCGGACGACACCAGCGGGAAGCGCGCTTCTCCGGTGCTCGCGTACGCCGCCGACTCACGATTGACCAGCTCGCCGAACGCCGCGCCGACGTCATAGACGAACGACGGCAGGCTGCCGCTGTCTCTT
>JBEPVJ010000095.1:0-7143 GCA_041691095.1 Gemmatimonadales bacterium | reverse complement strand
GTCGAAGAGTGATTTGCGGGATCGCCAGGCACTGTCGGGCTCTCGCATGACCAGCCGGTCGAATTCTCCAGCAGCGGCGGGATCAGGGATGGCCCCCTCGGCGGTGATCAGCGCCGCGAGGCGCGCCGCCCGGGCTTCTGCGGCGACCACCCGCTCATGGATGCCGAAGACGACGCCATTCATCGCCGCCGCAAGCTGGGACAGCCGCTCGGCGTGAAGCCGACGGCGGAGCGAGCGCTCGGCCAGCAGGAGGCCCGGAACGATAAGGATGGCGGCGGCGAGGATGAAATAGCTGCCCACCAGAAACTGCAGGCTGAATCCCCGGGACCGGGGCTTCACGATGTGGCCGGTTCCGGTCAGGCCACGAAGCGGCGTACTGCGAGCGTAACATTGTGGCCGCCGAATCCGAACGAATTGGACAGGGCGACGTCGACCTGGCGCTCGACCATGTGATTCGGCGCGCAGTCGAGATCGCAATCGGGATCGGGAGAGAGCTGATTGATGGTGGGTGGCACCTTGCCGGTGGTGACCACCAGCAGCGACACCACGAACTCGAGCGCCCCGGCGCCGCCCAGAAGGTGCCCGGTCATCGACTTCGTCGACGCGAAGATCAGCTTGCGCGCCTGCTCCCCGAAGACCGCTTTCACCGCCGTGGTCTCCGCGATGTCTCCAAGCTGGGTCGAGGTACCGTGGGCGTTGATGTATCCGATGTCCGATGGGGAGATGCCACCCTCGGCGAGGCAGGCGAGCATGGCGCGGCGGGCGCCATCGCCGTCAGGAGCGGGCGCCGTGATGTGGTTGGCGTCCGCGCTCATGCCGTAACCCATCACCTCGCCCAGAATGTTGGCCCCGCGCTCCATGGCGTGCTCCAGGCTCTCGAGCACGACGGCGGCGCCGCCATCGGCCAGCACGAAGCCATCCCGCTCCCGATCGAACGGACGGCTGGCCAGCTCCGGCGCGTCGTTGCGAGTGGAGAGCGCCTTCATATTCTGGAACCCTGCAATGGTGATGCCGGTGATGGCCGCCTCCGAGCCGCCCGTCACCATGCAATCGGCGGCGCCCGACTTGATCAGCTCGTACGACTCGCCGATCGCATGCGCCGAGGAGGAACAGGCCGAGACGGTGCAGAAGTTGGGACCCTTGAGGCCATAGCGGATGGATACATGGCCCGAGGCGATATCCGGAATGAACATCGGGACGAAGAAGGGCGACACCCGGTCGGGACCCTTCTGCAGGTAGATCAGGCACTGTTCTTCGAACGTCATCATGCCGCCGATGCCGCTGCCGATGACGACACCGGTGCGCTCGGGCACCGGGAATTTTCCTTCGAGACCGGCATGGGTTACCGCCTGGTGGGAGGCGGCCATGGCGAACTGGGCAAATAGATCCATGCGCTTGGCCTCCTTCCGCTCCAGATAGGCCATCGGATCGAAGCCCTTCACCTCACAGGCGAACCTGACCTGCAGCCGGCTCGGATCGAACTTGGTAATGGGCGCCGCGCCGGACTTGCCGGCGAGGAGACTCTCCCAGGTTTCCGTGACCGTGAGACCGACGGGCGTGACGAGCCCGAGGCCGGTGACGACGACCCGCCGCGCCATCCGCTACTTCCCGAGCTTGTCCTGCAGGTACTTGAGCGCATCTCCGACCGTGCGGAGTTTTTCCGCTTCCTCGTCGGGGATGTCGATGTCGAACTCCTTCTCGAACGCCATCACCAGCTCGACCGTATCGAGCGAATCTGCGCCGAGATCTTCCATGAAGCTCGCGCTGTCGGTGAGCTTCTCACGCTCGACGCCCAGCTCTTCAACGATGATGTCCTTCACCTTCTCGACCATGTCGCTCATGCGTCCCTCTACGAAAGAGTGAATCCTGGCGGCGTCAGATGACCATGCCGCCGTCGACAACGAGAACCTGTCCGGTGATGTAGGAGGCCAGCTCCGAGGACAGAAAGAGGACCGCGTTGGCGATGTCCGCCGGCTGCCCCAACCGCCCCAAGGCTATCTGCCCTAATAAGGCGTCCCGAGCCTCGGCGGGCAAGGCGGCGGTCATATCCGTGGAAATGAACCCCGGCGCGATGCAGTTGGCGAGCACGTTCCGGCTCGCGTACTCCCGTGCCACGGACTTGGTGAACCCGATCAGGCCGGCCTTGGCGGCTGCATAGTTGGCCTGGCCCTTGTTGCCGATGATGCCCACGATGCTGGTGATGTTGATGATGCGGCCTGCCCGGCGCTTCATCATCCCCTTGATGACCGCACGCGTGGTGTGAAACGCTCCGCTCAGGTTGGCCTGGAGGACGGCGTTCCAATCATCGTCCGAAAGCCGGAGCAGGATATTGTCCCGAGTCAGCCCGGCATTGTTGACTAGAATGGAAACGGGGCCGAGCTCTTTTTCCGCCGCCATGACTGCCGCGTCCACCTGCGCTGCCTGCGCGACGTCACATTCGAACCCATGGGCCCCAGCTCCCAGGGACGATGCTACCTCAGCCGCCGAATCCAGCTTCCGCCCCACAATAGCGACCTTGGCCCCGGAGGCATGCAGCCTTTCGGCGATGGCTCGACCAATTCCCCGCGTGCTGCCGGTGACGAACGCCACCTGTCCAGTCAGGTCGATGGTGCTCACGCGAGAAACTTCTCCACTTCGGCAGCGGTGCCCAGAGAGAGGTAGTCGGGCGCCGGGAGGATTCGCTTGACGAGCCCGCCCAGCACCGTGCCCGGACCGATTTCGATGAACCGGGCGGCCGGCGCGAGCCCGGCCAGCGCCTGGACGCACTCGACCCAGCGCACCGGGCTGGTCAGCTGCTCGCGCAACAGGCGCCGCGCCTCGGCCGGCTGGGTTACGCCGGTCGCGCTGGCGTTGGCTACCACCGGAAAGGCCGGAGCGACAAACGGCGTGGCATCCAGCGCCGCAGCCAGGCCGGCGGATGCGGGCGCCATTAATGGCGAGTGAAAGGCACCGCTGACCTTGAGTGCAATCACCTTCCGGGCTCCCCTGGTCTTGCAGGCCTGCCCGGCCCGGTCCACTGCTCCTGGATCCCCTGAGAGCACGGTCTGGTCCGGTGCGTTCAGGTTCGCCGCCACTACGATCTCGGAGGCGGTGGAAGACTCCCGACACACCTGCTCCACGTCAGCCGAGGGCAAGCCCAGTACCGCGGCCATGCTGCCAGGACGGCGTTGTCCCGCATCATTCATCAGCTCACCCCGAAGCCGGACCAGCCGGGCCGCATCCACGGCACTGAGGGAGCCCGCGCCGACGTACGCGCTGTACTCTCCCAGGCTGTGGCCGGCCGCTCCCGCCACCGTCCCCAGCTTCGGTCCGACGATCGAGAGGACGGCAGCGGAATGGGCGACGATCGCGGGCTGGGTGAACTGGGTGAGCATCAGGTCTTCCGCGGGTCCTTCCCACATGGTCCGGGAGAGCGGGATTCCCAACGCCTCATCGATGGCGAGAAAGGTATCGTGCGCCTCGGGGAATGTCTCCGCGAGATCCTTCCCCATCCCCACCTTCTGAGCGCCCTGACCCGGAAAGAGGAGCATGCTCACCATCTGATGACGACGCTGCCCCAGGTGAAGCCGGCGCCGAACGTCACCAGCAGCATCAGCGTTCCCGGCTTGATTCGGCCCTCTTCCACCCCCTGCGCGATGGCCAGGGGAATCGAAGCGGCGGAGGTGTTGCCGTAGCGGTCCACGTTGACCATCACCTTGCTCATCGGCATCCCGGCGTGCTTCGCGGTGGCCTCGATGATCCGGAGATTGGCCTGGTGCGGGACCATGATGTCGATCTCATCCGCGGTCACACCTGCCCTGGACAATGCCTCGTCGCAGGCGCGGGCCATCGCCAGGACCGCCGCCTTGAAGACCTCGCGGCCGGCCATCTTGATGTAGTGGGTGCGCTCCTCCACGACCTTGCTGCTGATCGGCTCGGTCGACCCACCCGACGGGATATACAGGAGGTCGGCGAGGTTGCCGTCGGAGCCCAGCACAATCGACAGTATGCCCCGTCCATCTCCCGGGGCCGGCTGCACGATGGCGGCGCCGGCCCCGTCACCGAAGAGCACCGCCGTGCCCCGATCGGTCATGTCGGTGACACTCGAAAGCTTCTCCGCTCCGAGGGCCAGTACCGTCCGCGCTCGCCCCGAGGCGATGAACCCCTCGGCGATGGCAAGGCCGTAGATCCAGCCCGGGCAAGCCGCGGCGATGTCGAACGCCGCGGCGTTCTTCGCGCCCAGCAACGCCTGGAGGTCACACGCCGCGGCGGGAAGCCTCCGGTCGGGGCTGATGGTGCCCAGGACGATCACGTCCACCTGATCTGCCCCGACGCCGGCAGCGGACATGGCCTGGCGCGAGGCGGTGTGACAGAGGCTGGTGAGGGTCTCTCCCGGCGCGGCGATGCGGCGCTCCCGGATGCCGGTGCGCTCCATGATCCACTGGTCGGAGGTATCGAGATAGGCCGCGAAATCGGCGTTGGTCACGACATGGTCCGGCACGGCTGTACCTAACCCGGTAATCGCCACGATGGGAGTGGCGCTCACGACCGCGCCGTGGCTTCCCGCCCGGCAAACTCGACGCCGATGTGCCTGGCCAGCTCCACCTCCACGGATTGGACCGCCACCCGGATGGCGTGGTGGATGGCGTTCGCGTTGGAGGAGCCGTGACAGATGATCGATACACCCTTGACGCCGAGCAGGGGGGCGCCGCCGTACTGCGAGTAGTCGAGCATTCGGAATGCAGCCCGGATTTCCTTCCGCTCCCACATGTCGGGGGCGCCCTCTTCGGCCAGGTGGCGCACCAGGAACATCACCGATTCGTAGAACTTGAGGACCACGTTGCCCACAAACCCGTCGCATACGACGACGTCGAGCCGGCCGTGGGTGGGATGGCCGCCCAGGATGTCACGTCCCTCGATGTTGCCCACGAAATTGAGACGGGAATCGAGCTTGAGGAGCCGGTACGCTTCCTTGACGATGGCGGTGCCCTTCTCCTCCTCCTCGCCGACGTTGAGCAAGCCAACCTTCGGCTTGGCGCGCCCAAGAATGATGCGCATGTACACGGTGCCGAGGTGGGCAAAGCCCACCAGCTCGCGTGCCGAGCACTCGACGTTGGCTCCGGCATCGAGCGTGAGGACGGGCCCGTCCACCGTCGGAAGCAGCGTACCCACCGTGGCGCGCTCGACTCCGTCATGGAGCCCGAGCAGCACCGTGGACGCGGCGAGCATGGCGCCGGTATTACCGGCGGAGATGAAGGCGTCGGATTTGCCCTGTGCCTGGAGGCCCAGCCCCACCACCAGGCTGGATTTCCGCTTCTTGCGAACGGCCTGGAGCGGCTTCTCCGCCATCCCGATGACTTCGGGGGCTTCGATGATTTCCACCCGCGCCCGATCGAGGCCGGCGTGTTTGTCCAGCTCGGCTTCGATCGCGGCGGTCTGCCCAACAAGCTGTACCGTAAATGCCGGCGGAAGCTCGCGCAGGGCCAGAGCGACACCTTCGACCTCGGTGCGGGGAGCCTGATCGGTCCCCATCGCGTCGAGCGCGACGCGGATCACGCTCAGCTGTCCTCGACCTCGAGGCGCTTCTTGCCACCGTAGTAGCCACAGGAGCCACAGACCCGGTGCGACAGCCGGGCCGAGCCGCAACGCGGACAGGCCTGGGTGGCCATTCCGGCGCCGGTATGGTTCCCGCGACGCAGCCGCTTCCGGCGCTTGGACATCTTTCTCTTCGGTACAGCCATGGTGCCCTCGAGTCTAGGCAGAGGGGGCGATGCACTGGCACGCCCCGCGATTCAAATCAGCCCCGCAATGCGGGCAAAGCCCGCGACAATCTTCCCGGCAGAGTGGAAAGTGATCGACTGCCAGGGCCAGCTCTTCACGAACCGCGGGCCGGACATCCACCCGCGCCGTCTGCTCTGCCAGCGGATAGACGCTGGGATCATCCTGCAGCTCGGGATCCGGCGAAAACATCACTTCCACTGACTGGGCCACCGGCATGACGAACTCGGTCAAGCACCGGCGGCACACCGAGCGCACCTGCCCTTCGAAACGTCCATGCCAGAAGAAACCGTTCTGGCCGGCGCGTTCCAGGGTCCCTCCGACGGAGAGCGGACCATCGAGAGGCACTTCGAGCCCCTCGAAAAGTGGATCAGCGGCGCCGAGCTGGCCGGTTGTCTCGACTGGACCATGGCGAAGCTCGCGGATGTCAACCTCTAGCATAGCCCCTAAAGCTACATGGCAAGCGGACTTAGGTCAAACCTCACCCTTGGAGCCGCCTACCAGAGTCCGGCCCGCTCCGCCTCGCTCCAGAAGAAGGCGATTTCCCGGGCGGCATTCTCGTCGCTATCCGACCCGTGCACCGCATTTTTCCCCTTCGATTCGGCGAAGAGCTTCCGGATGGTTCCCGGGGCGGCCTCCGCCGGATCGGTGGCACCGATGATGGTTCGGAAGGCCGTCACGGCGCCCTCCTGCTCGAGCGCCATGGGAAAACAGGGGCCGCTGCTCATGAACGTGACCAACTCTTCGTAAAACGGGCGACCCCGGTGCACCTCATAAAAGGCCTCGGCCTGCGCCCGGGAGAGCCGCAGCAGGGTGCCGGCGCGAATCCGAAACCCTTCCCGTTCGATGTGCGCCGCGATGGCGCCGAGTTTCCCGGCCGCCACGGCATCGGGCTTCACGATTCCGAGGGTCTTTGTGCCTGCCATCTCTATCTCCATCTCCATTGGTGTGACTAGGATTTCAATTTCGCTCGAACCAGGTCGACCACGTCCACCGGGCGTCGCATAATCCCGAAGCCGGCCGCCTCGAAGGCGTTGAGTTTTTCTTCGGCGGTTCCGGAAGAACCGGAGATGATCGCGCCGGCGTGGCCCATGCGCCGGCCCTTCGGCGCGGTCTGTCCGGCAATAAATCCGACCACCGGCTTGGTGACCGACTCGCGCACAAATGCCGCCGCCTTCTGCTCGTCGGTGCCGCCGATCTCGCCCAGCATCACGATGGCGTCGGTTCCCGGATCGGCTTGGAAGGCCCGAAGCACATCGATGAAGTTGGTGCCGATCACCGGGTCTCCGCCAATGCCGACACAGGTGCTCTGGCCGATGCCGCTGCGGGTCAGGTGGTAGACCACCTCGTAGGTCAACGTACCGCTCCGGGAGACCAGTCCCACCC
>JBEPVJ010000094.1:0-7202 GCA_041691095.1 Gemmatimonadales bacterium | reverse complement strand
GCGCTACGCGGCGCGCTGACCGAGCTGGTTCGTCGTCATCAGGTCCTTCGCACAGTGTTCTCGGTGAGCAACGGCGAGGCGGTGCAGCGGGTGACCCCCGCCAGAGAGGTGGACCTTCTGGAAGTCGACTTGCGGTCCACGCCCCTCGCGGGCCGGGCCGCCGCGGCCCGCGCGGTTCTGGACCAGGAGGCCCGCCGGCGAATGGACCTGAGCCGCGACCTGCTGATGCGACCCGTGCTCGTTCAGATGGACGACGAGGCCTTCGAGCTCCAGGTCACCTTCCAGCATGTGGCATTCGATGGCTGGTCCAACGGCATCTATCTGCGAGAACTGGGGGTCCTGTACTCGGCCTACGCCGCAGGAAGCGAGTCTCCGCTGGCCGAGCTTCCATACCAGTACGCCGACTTTGCCACTTGGGAGCGCGGGCGCGCATCCCCCTCGTCCCTTGAGGCAGACCGGGCCTATTGGACCGAGCACGTGTCGGGCAGTACTGCCGCCCTGGAGCTGCTCACCGACCGTCCCAGACGGCGACACCGGAAGCGGCCCCGGGCCTCGGTCAGCGCGATCATTCCCGCACCGCTTACGCAGCGACTTTCTCGAATGGCACTGGAGGAGGGCACGACGCTCTTCGCGGTTTCGTTCGGCGCGTTCCAGGTGCTGGTCGGGCGGCGCGCCGCCCGCACCGACTTCGTGCTCGGCGTGGTGTCGGCCAATCGAATTCTTCGAGACACGGAGGGCTTGATCGGGAGCTTCATCACGGTGCTACCCTTCCGAACCAGATTGGACGAGGCTCCTACATTCCGAAGCCACCTCCGCCGCACCGGCGAATCGCTCACCCGGGGTCTGGCGCATCAATCCTTCCCGTTCCGGCGGCTGATTTCGGAGCTTCGACCGGGGGGCGATCCCGGCTTCGACCCGCTCTTCGATGTGCTCTTCAACTACCGGAACATGTCGGTGTCGCTTCCCCAGATGAGCGGGCTCGCCGTCAGTGATTTCCGGGGGCCTCACCTCAATGCCACATACGACCTCCATCTCAATGTGACGCCCGACGCGGGAGTACTGGCCCTCGAGCTGGAATACAATCCCGACCTGTTCCACGCCGAGACCGCCGAGCGGTGGCTCTCGGGCTACCGCGCGCTACTGGAGGCCATCGTCGAGAATCCGGACGTGTCCACCATGCTGGCGCCGGTGATGCCGATCGCCGAGCAGAGGCTTCTCCTCGAGGAGTGGAGCGGGGCTCAGGTGCCGGCACCGGGAGGGGGAATGATTCTGGATGTAATCGCGCGCTGGGCGGCGGCCTCGCCGGAGGCGCCCGCGGTCGAGCAGGGGGATCAGGTGCTCAGCTACCGAGAGCTTGCCGGACGAATACGCCGGCTCGCGGCCCAGCTTCAGCATGCCGGTATTGCACGGGGAGATCATGTCGGGGTGGCGTCCGGACGATCGATCGATACGATCACCACGGCACTCGCGATTTTCTCCGTCGGCGCGGTTTATGTGCCGCTGAACCCCGAGACACCGCGTCGCAGACTGGACGCGATGGTGGAAAGCGCCGAAATCGGAGTCATTCTCACCAGCAGGACCGATGCGGCCCCGCCGACCGATCGACCCGAGCGCCGCCTGTGCGTCCAGGACCTGCTCGAGCTGGACCCCGCCCCTCCGGCTTCTTCCGTTGATCTCAGGCCGGCCGATCCCGCGTACATCATCTTTACCTCGGGATCCACCGGTGCGCCGAAAGGGGTGATCATTCCCCATGGGGCTTTGGCGCAGTACTGCGCCGGGTCCGGCTCAGTCCTGGATGTGCGGACGGGAGACCGTTTTCTGCACTTCCATGAGCTGACCTTCGATACGTCGATCGAGGAGATGTTCGTACCGCTGTATCTCGGCGCAACGATCGTGGTGCGTCCAGAGTCCATGATCGATTCACCGGCGCGCTTCGTCGAGCTTGCCCGGGAGCTCCATCTCTCCCACATCGTTGTCCCGACGGCCTTCTGGCTCGAAGTCATCACGGCAAGCTGGCCTCGAGGGATGGACCTCGGGCACCCCAGGGTACTCGCCATCGGAGGAGAGGCCGCGGCCCCGGATTCTGTCGCCAGGTTCTTTGCGATTGCACCGCCCGAGCTGGGGCTACGGCTCTTCAACGGCTATGGTCCCACCGAGACGACCGTCGCGGTGACCTGGGCCGAATTGTTCCGCGGAGAGGAATACCCCGGAGAGGTCCCGATCGGACGCCCCTATCCCGGGGCGATTGCTCGGGTCGTGGATCGCCTCGGCCAACCGGTGCCCGTTGGGACGCCGGGAGAACTCTGGATCGGCGGAGGAAGCCTGGGGCTCGGCTATCTGGGCGCCGCGGAGCTCACCGCCGAGCGGTTCGTGAGCGATCCGCTCGTCCCGAGCTCCGGTCTCAGGTTCTATCGCAGCGGGGACCAGGTCCGCTGGCGGAACGATGGCCAGATCGGATATCTAGGCCGGATAGACTCCCAGCTGAAGGTGCGGGGCTATCGAATCGAGCCAGCGGAGATCGAGCAGGCGCTACGATCGACGCCGGGGATACGCCAGGGCGTGGTGATCCTTCATCCGGCAGGCCGCGACCGGCTGGTGGCCTTCGTGGTGCCGGAAGACAACGCCGCGCTGGTCCCGGCAGCGATCCGGGACGCCCTCGCGCTGACGCTGCCACACTACATGGTCCCATCCGAGATCGTCTTTCTGGCGCGCCTGCCGCTCACGACCACGGGAAAGCTGGACCGGGCCGCGCTGGGCGGAATGGTCCCAGCGACGGTCGCGACGAACGGAAGCCTGCTCTCCAGCGCTACCGAGAAAACCCTGGCACTGATCTGGGAAGCGCTCCTCGGCGTCAGCGGCATCGGAGCGGACGACAGTTTTCTGGATCTCGGGGGTCATTCGATTCTCGCCATGCGCATGGCCAACCGGGTGCGGGAGCAGCTCGGAGTCGATATCACCATTCGGACCGTTCTCATGCACCCCACCGTGGCCACACTGGGCCGGGAGCTGGATCGCCTCCGGGCGCTCGTGGTGGAGGCCTCGCAGGACTAGACTTTACCCTGTGCCTCCGGTCCCATTTCGCCACCGCATCCTCCTCGCCCTCCTGCTCCTGGGGGCGCTGCCTTCTGCAGTCCTGGTAGCAGGCTGGGCTGCCACGCTGGTCCGGTTCAATCCCGCCAAAACCAGCCAGGCCGCGCTCAAGCCGGTCGTCGAGACTGGCCGGGCGCTGCTTCAGGTCCTCGATACCTAGAAGATGACCCCGGCAGAGCATCGGGCTCTGCACGCCCACGTCAACACCATCGAGAGCACCTACACCCTCTCGGTGCAGGGCTACAACTACAGCCGGCTCAAGACCATCGGCCTGGCACTAGCCGTTTCGGTGCTCGGCGTCCTGATCCTCTATGCCGCGGTGCTACTCTCCCGCAGCATCTCGCGGCAGCTGGCCACTCCCTTCGACGAGCTGGTAGGATGGATGAGCCGGATCAGTCGCCACGAGGGCTTGCCGCCGGAGGGCGCGCGCGGGGGAGCACCGGAATTCGCGGTGCTCAGAAGTGCGCTGCGGGAGACCGCGGCTTCACTGCAGCAGGCTCGTTCCGCCGAGCTCGAGTCGGAGCGGTTGCGGGCGTTCAGGGAGGTGGCCCGGCGGGTGGCGCACGAAATGAAGAATCCTCTCACCCCGGTGCGCTTTGCGATCGGCCAGCTCGACCGCTCCGCTACCGCCGACCAGCATGAGGCGCTGGAAGTACTGCGGGTGGAGACCGCCCGCCTGGAACAACTCGCGAGGGACTTCGCCAACCTTGGCAGGCTGCCCGAGGGGCCGGCCGCCGATGTGGACCTGGGCGAGTTGCTCGAAGAGCTGCTGCGTACCTCGCTGCCCGTCACCATGGGGCACACCTTGGCGGTCGAGCCGTCGGCGCCTCACATCGCCGGCCACTATGATCCGTTGCGGCGCGCGTTCAGCAACCTGATCCGCAACGCGGTCGAAGCGTGTGGCGAGGAGGGCGCGATAGACGTCACCGTCTCCTCCGAGGGTGACGGCGTGCGGGTGGACATCATCGACCATGGTCCCGGTGTGTCCGCGGAGCGGCGCAGCCGGATTTTCGAGCCCTACGTTACCGACAAGATCGAGGGCACCGGTCTCGGGCTCGCGATCGTGAAGCAGGCGGTGGACTTTCACCACGGTACGATCGAGGTGACCGAGACACCGAACGGCGGCGCCACCTTCACCGTGCGCCTTCCCAGGCAGCCCGCCGGCATCCCGAAGCCCATCCCTCAACGACCCAACGTGGATCGCCGCGTTGCTGACCGCCGCCGGAGGCCTGAATGAAGCCGAGGATTCTCATCGTGGACGACGAGGCCAACATCCGACGGATGCTGGCCGCGCTGCTCAAATCCGAAGGCTTCGAGACCGAGGAGGCACCCAACGGGAACGCGGCCCTGCTCCAGCTCGACCAGCTCCATCCCGATTCGGTGCTGCTCGACCTGCAGATGCCACCTGGCCCCGACGGGCTCGAGACCCTGCGGCAGATCCGCGAGCGGGATGCCTGGATTCCCGTGATCATGATGAGCGGCAAGGCCCAATTGACCGACGCCGTCCAGGCCATCAAGCAGGGCGCGTTCCAGTTCCTGGAAAAGCCGCTCACGCCGGAAGCAGTCCTGGTGGCCCTGCGTAGCGGGCTGGAGCTGACCCGAGCCCGCGCCGAGAATCGCGCGTTGCGCTCCCAGCTCGGCCCCAAAGCGGAGCTGGTGGGAAAGAGCGGCAAGATGGACGAAATACGCTCGCTGATTTCCCAGGTGGGGCCGACCGAGGCCAGGGTGCTGATCATGGGGGAATCGGGGACCGGCAAGGAGCTGGTGGCCCATGGTATTCATCGCGCCAGCCAGCGGTCCGGGCGGCCGTTCATCTCGGTGAACTGCGCCGCGATTCCGCGAGACCTGGTGGAATCGGAGATGTTCGGCCATGAGCGGGGCGCCTTCACCGGCGCCACCGATCGCCGCCTGGGACGGTTCGAGCTCGCCGATGGCGGCACGCTCTTTCTCGACGAAGTTGGCGATCTGAATCTCGAAGCGCAGGCCAAGCTGCTTCGCGTCCTGGAAGCGGGCGAGATCCAGCGTCTCGGCGCCGAGCGAACCCAGCGGGTGGATGTGCGGGTGGTGGCCGCGACCAACCAGCGCCTCCAGCAGGCGGTCTCGGTCGGCTCCTTCCGCGAAGACCTCTATTTCCGCCTTGCGGTATTCCCGCTGGAGCTACCGCCACTGCGCGAGCGGCTGGACGATTTGCCCGACCTGGTGCTGCACCTCGCCGAGCGAGTCCGGCCCCATCAGCCCGCGCGCTTCACCGCCGATGCCCTGGCGATGCTCGGCTCCTACGACTGGCCGGGCAACGTGCGCGAGCTGGCCAACGTGGTGGAGCGGCTATCGATTCTTGGCGGCTCCGAAATCGACGCCGCACTCGTGCGCCAGGTGCTGCCTCGGGCCGGCTCACTCCGGTTCGACGTCCCGGCGGTGACCACCGATTCGGGAACGACCTACTCGGTGGCGGACCTGGGCGGGCGCTCGCTGTCCAACGTGCTGGACGACTACGAGCGCGCCCTGATTGGCGCGGCCCTCAAACGCGCCGCGGGCAACGTGGCGGAGGCCGCCCGGGCACTCCAGACCGATCGGGCCAATCTCTATCGTCGAATGAAGCGGCTGGGGTTGTGAACCAGGTGAGTGCGCGTCGCGCCCCGTGGCTCGTCGCCGTCGTGCTGTTCGCCGGCGCGACACGGGTTGCCGCGCAGGACAGCGTGCTGACCATCCGTCCGGAGGTACGCGCCTCGGATTCGACGCTGCGGGGGCATCTGGCGCCCGAAGTGGTGCAGGAAGTCATTCGCCGCTACAACGACACGACGACCACGCGGGTCGCTGGAGGATTCACGCTCCCGGCGGGGTCACGGTTCAACGGACCCTTCGCGGTGTTCCGCGGCTCGCTCCGGGTGTCCGGCGTGATCATCGGGCGGGTGACGGTAATCAATGGAGACTTGATCATCGATCCCGGCGCGCGGATCGAGGGCGACGCGATGGTGGTCGGGGGCAGCATTCTCACCCGCCCCGGCGGATTCCTCATCGGCACCCAGCGCGCCTACTCCACGGCGGCGCTGGTCACCCGCAACGGAAACGGCGTGCTGATGGTGCGGGAGCTGCCGACCACGCTGGGAGACATCGCCTCGGCGCGCACCACCTTCACCACGGGTCACTTCCGCACTACGCTCGGCATCGAGACCGGCCGCACCTACAACCGGGTGGAAGGGCTGCCGATCATCTTCGGGCCGACGGTGGTGCGCGAAGGCCTCAAAGATGTGGACGCCCGGCTGGACCTGCGGGGCATTGCCTGGACCGCGCCGGACCGGACCGACCGGCGATCCAGTTTCGGGTATTCGGGCCGGCTGGAGTTCCGCTTCGGGGTGGCGCGGCGCCTCACGGCGGGCACCCACTTCTACCGGGCGATCTCCCCGATCGAGGAGCAGCCGCTCTCCCGCACCGAGGCGGGCTGGGCGGCCTTCCTCTTCCAGCGTGACTATCGGGACTTCTTCCAGACCGAGGGCGTCGCCGGGTACCTGGCGTACGATCTCGGCCACGGGCTGAGCGTCGGTGCATCGGTCCGGCGCGATGCCGAGACGAGCGTGCCGGCCAACGACCCGATCTCGATCTTCCGCAACGAGGCGTGGCGCCCTAACCCGCTGGTGGACGACGGGCACTACACCACGTGGCACGCCAACCTGGACCTGGACACTCGGAACGACCGGGAGAGTCCGACCTCGGGCTGGCTGGTGCACGCCTTCTGGGAGAAGAGCTCCAGCCAGGATGCCGCGCCGCTCACCCTGCCCACCGAGGTGCGCAGCCCGATTGCTCCCGGACCGTACTCCGCTTCGCGGATCTGGCTCGACGCCCGCCGCTATGCCCGGCTGGACCCCGCGGTGCGAGCAGGGCTGCACGTCGTGGCGGGAGGCTGGATCGGGGGAGACCCGCTGTCGGTGCAGCGGAGACTCTCCCTCGGCGGTCCGGACATTGTGCCGGGGTATGGCTTCCGCGCCTTCAACTGCGCCCCCGCCTCTCTCGCCGATCCGTCACGCCCGGCCCTCTGCGATCGGCTGGTTGCGGCGCAGCTCGAGGTCCGCACCCGCACCCGCATCCGGCTGCCGATCGCCACCTCGGATCCCTAC
>JBEPVJ010000093.1:0-7187 GCA_041691095.1 Gemmatimonadales bacterium | reverse complement strand
GTGTATAAGAGACAGGGCCCGACGCGCCGAGGCGAGACGATCGGGATCTCCACCCAGGAAGCGAATCCCTTCCCGAAACGTCTTTCCGCTCTGCGACGCCCGGTCCAGCTCGGCGGCGGGAAGCTCGCTCGTCATCGCGTGGCTTCCGATGGTACCGCCTTCCTCATTCTCGAAGATCACTATCTCGAGCGGGTGCCGCAGCGCGATGCTTGCAGTGGCGAGCGTCTCGGCCACCTCGACGGCGGAGACCGAGCCGACCTGACCATCGTAGTTGCCGCCGGTCGGAACCGAATCGATGTGCGAGCCGACCAGAATCGGTTTGAGTGAGGTATCCGATCCCGGTCGCCGGCCGATGATGTTGGCGGCGGCGTCGATCGAGACCTCGAGCCGGGCCGACCGCATCCATCCCATCACCGCTTCGCGCGCCTGACGATCGAATTCGGTGTAGGCGACGCGGCTGACTCCACCCTGGGGATTTTTGCCGAACTCCGACAGCGCGGACAGGTGCGTGGAGATCCGGCCTCCATCGACCCGCACCGTCGGGACACGAAGCCGGCGCGGGAGTGCGGTGGCGGCCAGCGCGGAGAGGGTAGTAGCAGTGAATTCCCGACGGTTCATGGCATTCCTCCGGGCTCGCGACGAGATTGGAAGGTGAGTAACATGGACCATTGCTCTTCCGGAGGTAAGTCGTGAGGACCTTTCTCGTCGTATCCGTGTTCTTCGCCGTGGCGCCATCGGCCCATGCCCTGCAAGCCGATCCCCATGCTGTCGTCACCGTCGGGACCGCCACCGCGAAGCGCGGCGAGAAGTCCTACGGAGAGATCGTGGTGCCGGCCGGCGTGGATTCCGGCACCCGCATCAGCGTGGCGGTGGTGAACGGCGCCAAGCCTGGTCCGGTACTCGCCGTGGTATCGGGCGCGCACGGCACCGAGTACGCGTCGATCGTCGCGGTGTCCAGGCTGATCGAGCAAATCGATCCGGCCGGCCTGTCGGGAACCGTCATCCTGATCCCTCTGGTCAACGTGGCGTCCTTCGAGCAGAAGGTCCCCCACGTCAACCCGGTCGATCACAAGAGTATGAATCGGTATTACCCGGGCAACCCCGCCGGGACCCAGACCGAGCGCGCCTCTGATCTGATCACCCGGCAGGTGGTCGAGCAGAGCGACCACCTGATCGACCTGCACGGTGGAGACCTCGATGAGAGCCTGAGGCCCTACAGCTACTGGACGGTCACCGGCAATGCGGCCCAGGATTCGGTGTCGCGCGGGATGCTGCTCGCATTCGGGCTCGACCACATCATCATTTCGACCGACCGGCCCAGCGACCCGGCGGCCTCCCGCTATCTCGAGAATACCGCCAGCACCCGCGGTAAGGCCTCGATCACTGCCGAAGCGGGTTACGCCGGCACCGTCATGCCCGCCGACGTCGAGGCCCTGA
This sequence comes from Gemmatimonadales bacterium, assembly GCA_041691095.1. Classification (GTDB taxonomy): domain Bacteria; phylum Gemmatimonadota; class Gemmatimonadetes; order Gemmatimonadales; family GWC2-71-9; genus JABFSM01. The sequence goes on along the minus strand of JBEPVJ010000093.1, from coordinate 5,750 downwards.
TCACCGGGACGCTCAACGTCATGGGCTATTTGCGCATGATGGACCGGCCGCCCCTGAAGAAGAAGACCTTCATCTGGTTCGATAAGGTGGTGACGGTCACCAGCGACTCGGCCGGGATCTTCAATCCGGTGATCCCGCGCGATACCTGGATCACCGCCGGCACCAGGCTGGGATACGTCACCGACTATCTGGGGCGGAAGCTGACGGAGATCGTGTCACCGGAGACCGGATTGATTCTCTACATCGACGCGGTACCGACGATCGCGAAGGGCGGCACCGTGGCGAACATCGGCATTCAGAGGAAGCCCTGACGCGGACGCCCGTATCCTACTCGGCTGGTGCCTCGTCAGGGGCCCCGCCGGTGCGGGCCACCTGGTCGGCCTTCACCTTGCCGGCGTCGAAACGCCGAGCGGCCGCCAGCATCTTGCCGATGACCTCGTCGGGGTCCGGTGGATCGCCCTTGTGAAAGCGGATTGGATTGATCCGCGCCAGCACGAATGCCTTGAGGTAGGGACTCTCGAGGCCGCGCCCCTTCAGCTTCGCCACCACGTCGACCACAACCGCATCGAGCTCGGCCAGCTGCTCGGCACGAGCGCGCCGCGCCCCCAGTGCGGCACTCAACCGCGCGGTGCCGAACTTCTCGGTCCGTTTGAGGACCGGGTGGTAGGCTCCCCCGGAGAACCGGCCGTTCTGCTGGTAGCAGAGTCCCAGGGTGAGGAGTGCCGGCTCTTCGAATTCAGTGGCGTATTCTTTTTCGGGACGATCTCCCAGTGTCACGAGCGCCTCGGCGAGGCGAATCACCTCGAGCGCTCGCTCCCGGACGTTGTGGGCCTTCTCGGTGTTGAGCACCAGGATCCGGTGCGCCACTTCCGGCTCCGGCACCACCAGCGCGAGCACCGAGCGCCCGCCGAGACTGCGTAACGCCGCCAGGCGGTGGTGACCATTGGGCGTGTGATACACGCCCTCCTCCGAACGCACCACCACGATGGGATCCACGTAGCGTCCCAGCTTCTGCATGGCCGCCGCCAGGCGGGAAACATGGGGCTTGGAAAGGTCCCGCTGATACGGCGTCGGCTCGACCTTGTCTACCGGCAGCGCCGCGATGATCTGCCACAGACCTTCGAGCGGCTCGCGATAGGGGCCGATCACCGCGCCGCCGTCTGATTCGATGGATTCCATGAGCCGCATCACCGCGGCCGGAGGAACGCCGGCGCCCACCTGTCGCGCGGTGAGGCCGCGCGGCTCGGGAACAGCCTTGGTCCGCTTTTTCCTCGGTTTCTTTCCGGCTGTCTCAGCCATCTCGCCTCACCATCACTGGACGGTTACCCGGAACGCGCCGGTTTCCACTTTGCCGTGACGCCGGACTTCGACCCAGATCCGATAGGTGCCGGGCTCGGGGAAGGCATAGGGAAAGGTCGAGCGGCCCGACAGCATCGCCAGATGCCCTTCGTGGGCACCCAGTGCTCCCGATTCGGTCAGGCGGCGGCCCAGCGTTCCCCAGGTGGAATCCGCGGGGCTGCGCTCCCGGATCGCCACCGCGGCCGCGGCGGACACCGTGCCCATTGGATGGAGATGGATATAGACCTTTCCATCTTCCCGCATGACCACCGCGTGACCGCTCATGCCCAGGTACGGCTCGACGTCGCCGAGTGCGCCGTTCGCCTCGCGCACCGCAAAGGTGAGGCCCGCATCCGCTCCAGGGGCCAGGCTCGACGGCCGATGCTCCCACACCAGGGCGGCGCCGCCTTCGAGCGGGGCGACGCTGTCTACCGGCGCCCCGATGAACCAGGCATCGTCGGGATCGCGCGGGACGAGCGGTCCAGGCGCCGGCAGATCGACCTGGGCGACGAGTGTACGGGCGAATCCGCTCTCGTGGGTGACATCGGCGAAGAGCCGGTAACGCCCCGGGGGCAGCGGCGGCAGCGCCGATTCGAAGTCGGCGGAATCCAGCGAGACCGGGTGCAGGTGCGCAAAGGCGCCGGCATCGTCGGCCCGAATGACGAACAGGTGCATCAGCTTTCCGTGGTCGGGAATCAGCGGCGTGACGGCGCGACTCCGCCAGTCCCGTCCCTTCCAGGCCGAATCGGCGATGCTGAAGCGCAAGCGTGGCGATTCCCGTGCTCCGGTGACCTCCGCGCTCGCGGCCCACTGGCGGTCGAGTCCGTTGCGGTAGCCGCGGTCCACGGCGTCCCACCACCGCTTGCCGCCCGCGAGCAGCGAAACCAGCAGGAACCCTCCGACCAGCATGGCGGCGCGTCCCCGGGTCCGCATCCGCCGGTCGGGCACCTCGCCCGGCGGCAGCACGCTTTCCCGTGCCGCGGCACCGATGATGGTCACGGCGCCCGCGAGCAGGACCAGGCCCAGTCCGCCCAGCAGCCAGCCGAAGCGATGGTCCATGGTGAGCACGCGAGTCGCGACCGCGGATACTGGGACGATCGCGGTGCCGGCGCCGCGCGGTCCGGCGACTGTAACCCGCACGCTGTAGGACCCCGGCGCCATGATCCAGAGCGGCACCGTCCAGGTGCCGGGCTGGCCGGGAACGGCGCGCGCGGTGTCGGCGGGCGGGATGCCCCGCGCGCCGGCGTTGTAGCCGGCCGGGCTCGCGGTGACCGTGCGCACATCCGGTTCGGTGGTCCGGATGACGACGTCGGCGAGGCCGGGGATGACGCCGGGCGCCCGCACCAGCACGGTGATGGCATACGGCCCCGCGGAGCCCGCAAACCAGGTATCCGGGGAGCCGACATGGGCGGACAGCGTGAGGAACGCGCCCAGCGCGCCGACGATGATCCTCGCCCGTCTGCCCAGCGGGTTAATGACCCTGGTCACGGTCCACCGTTCACCGCTTCACCTTCCGCATCCAGCTTCCCAGCCCCAGCCCCAGCCGCGAAGACGCCGCCGCGATCAGTCCCGCGATCAGCAGCACCCGCACGAATGCCAGGGGACCCGCCTGCGTCCGCCCGCCCCGAAGGTCTTCCCAGTATTGATACTGCCAGGCACCGGGCCGGATGGAAAAATCCCATTGATCCGCCAGGAACAGGTGATTGCGTGCCGCCGGGGAAAGGAGAAATGCCGAGAGCGGCCAGCTCACCGCCAGCAGCGCGGCCACGAAGCCGGCCCCGAACAGCAGCGACAGGCGCCAGTCCCGGTGGTTACCGACCCGGTGCTGCAATCCATCGAAGAGCGCCGCGGGAACGATCAGCGCCAGCGGAAACGGGGCCGCGACGAGATGGGTGATCGGATTGTTGATCGGCGCGAGCAACGGGGTCGCGGGAACATTCTGGATGATCCACGACAGGGTGAGGCTCACCCCCATGAAAATCATCGCCGTGACGGTGGCCGGCCAGCGCAGCCGGCCGGCCCGCGCCGCGGCGGCGAGCACGAACGGAAAGATCGCGGCCGATACCAGATAGAACACCTGGCTGCGCCAGAGGTTCGGGAACCCGGTGTATTCCATGGTGATGGTCACGACCATCAGGAGGAAAATCGCCGAGGCCACGGCAAAGACGATGGCGAACCGCTGGTGCCGCTCGGTGGTCCGATTCTGCTCCGCCAGCGTCATCAGCCAGGCCCCGACGATGATCGCAGTCATGCCGGCGCCCAGCAGCATATGCGGCGGACTCACGATCTTCACGTCGAGCCCGTACGCGTTGTGCCACCAGTTGTCGAAGGGCGCGGAGACCAGCATCGCGAGGCTGCCCCACACGGCGACCCACGCGCCCAGCGGGCCGTGAAACCCCCAGAAGCGCACCATGCTGCCCTGCTCGGCTTCGGTGCCACGCACGCTGCTCTTGAGAATGAGCCAGCCACATCCCACCCCCACGATCAGGGCGGCGGCGTACTCCACCATGTGCGGGGGAGTCCAGAAGGTGTCGCGGCCGATGCTGCGATGCCACGCAATGTCCCAGATCAACCCGGTGGCGATGAGCACGGCGGCAACGAGGACGGCGACTGCAGTACGAGCGACGGAGCGCATATCGCGAAGCTAGGCCGCTCTTACGGGGCCAGCAAGTCCTTGCTAGCTTCGAGCCGTGGCTCCCCTCCCGACCACCGCTCCCTGGCCTGCGTTTCGCGCCTTCGCCCAGAGCTTCATCCCCGAAACGGCCGGCGCCACCGAGCCGGAGTGGCGGAATCTCGAGGCGGCGGTGCAGAGTGCCCTCGAGGCGCGTCCCGTCACGGTCCGCCGCCAGATCCTGCTCTTCGTGCGCCTGGTCGACCTGGCGGCACGAGCCCGCCACCGTCATGCCTTCGGAACCCTCGACCCCGCCCGTTCTGCCCGATTGCTCCAGGGCTTTGCGCGGTCCAGGGTCCTGCTCTTCCGTCGCGGCGTCTGGGGCCTGCGCACCCTGGTCATGCTGGGATGGTATACCGATCCCGGGGTGATCGCCGCATTGGGCTATCGTGCTGCACCGGCGGGATGGGACGCTCGCCGGTGAAGCCGATCCGTTGCGACGTGGCGATCGTCGGCTCCGGCGCAGGTGGCGGCACCGTCGCTGCCGCGCTGGCGCCGCTGGTGGCCCAGGGAAAGCGGGTGCTGGTGCTCGAGCGCGGGCCGCGCTTCCTCGACCGGGATTTTACCGGCGGCGAGCGCGACATGGCTCCCGCGCTCTACGCCGACGAGGGAGGATTTCTCACCGCCGACGGCACCATGACCCTCGCCTTCGCTCGCGGATATGGCGGGTCCACCATCGTCTACACCGGCACGTCGCTGGTTGCCCCGCGCCGGGTGATCGACGGTTGGGCCGTACCGGGCCTCACCCACGCCGACGTGGAGCGCCGCTCCCGAAAATACATGGAGCAGAACGGCGTGCACCCGCTCCCACCCGACCTGGTGAACCAGAACAACGCGCTGTTCGCCACGGGTGCGGCGGCTGCGGGTTACCACGCCGAGCAGTTCCCGCTGAACCTGCGGGGCTGCCGGGGGTCGAGCCTGTGCAACCTGGGCTGCCCGAATGCCGCGAAACAGGGCACCAACCGGGTGCAGCTGCCCGCGGCAGAGCGCCAGGGCGTCGAGGTGGTGACCCGCGCGCTGGTAACCCGCATCGCCGAACGACGCCTCTTCGTGACCGTGTCCGCCCGGCCCCCGGGGGCCAAGGGTGCGGACCCCGAGTGGGAACCCGGCGACTACGAGATCGAGGCGAGCATCGTCGTGCTCGCCGGGGGCGTCCTGGGCACGATTCCCCTGATCCTGACCAGCGGGCTGGCCGGGTTACCGCGCTCCATCGGTGCCGGGTTCACCTGTCACCCGGCCCACATTCTGGTGGGCGAGCATGCCCATCCCATCACCAACGATGTCGGCCATCCCAAGAGCTTCTTCGTGGACCGCGCCGAGACAGAGGGATACGTGCTGGAAACCTGCATGTACTTCCCCTTCGTCACCGCCAAGAACATGACCGGGTTCGGCGCCGCGCACAGCACCTTCATGCAGGCGTTTCCCCGGCTCCAGATGATCCTGGTGCTCGCGTGCGACAAGGCGATCCCCTCGAACCGCGTGACGGTCGACCGCCGCGGCCAGCCGGTGGTGCGCTACCAATTCACCGATCGGGTGGTCGAATCGATGGTCCGGGCCACCCGGGCCGCCTCGCGAATCTTTTTCGGCGCCGGGGCCATCCGGGTGCACGCCCCGTCCGCCGACCCTCCGCTGCTGGAAGCCGGCGAGGCAGCGCAGATCGACCGGCGCATCGACGCGCGGCATTTCCGGACCGGAACGATCTCCATCTCGGCGGACCACCAGCTGACTCTTATACACATCT
>JBEPVJ010000092.1:0-7207 GCA_041691095.1 Gemmatimonadales bacterium | reverse complement strand
GGGCCCATTCTCGACGGCGATCCCCCCTCGCGTGCGACCAACACGGTGCTCCACAGCGAGGCGGAGGCCGAGGCCGCCGTGGCCGAACAAGCTGGCCTCGGCTTCGACTATATCAAGATTTACGACAACCTTCCGGTCGATCTCTACCGGGCCATCGGGCGCGCCGCGAAGCAGCGGGGAATGCCGGTCACCGGGCACCTGCCGACCCCGGTCGGCCTCGACGGGCTGTTCAGGTACGGTGTTCAGGGTGAGGTCCAGCACCTCGAGGAGTTTCTTCCGTTCGTCGACGACGGGCGGGATCCGCGGCTCGTCGACTCCATCGCCAGAGGCCTGGCCAGGGCCGGCATCGCGGTTGTGCCGACCATCACGGTGTTCACCAGCGCCCTGGCGCAGGCCGAAAACCTTGCCGGGCTCCGGCAGCGGCCCGAGATGGCCTTTGTCAACCCGGCCACCGCGGCAACCTGGGGCTGGACCGAGACGGCGGCGAGCCGCAGCGGCCAGCCCGGCGCGGTGAGCCGATACCGTCGGGTGACCGACTTCTTCGAACGGCAGCTGCTTCCCGCGCTTCGGCGGGCCGGCGTGACCATCGTGGCGGGGACCGATGCGCCGATCCCGATGATTGTGCCGGGGTTCAGTCTCCATGACGAGCTGGCGAACTATGTCGCGTCTGGCCTCTCGCCACTTGAAGCGCTCGAGACCGCCACCACCGCCGCGGGTCGGGTGATTCCTGCCGGCCGCCGACTGCCCGGATTCGGCACCGTGGCGGTGGGTGCCCCGGCCGACCTCCTGCTGCTCTCGGCCGATCCGGTGGCATCGATCGGCGCACTGAAACAGCGACTTGGCGTGGTTGCGCGGGGGCGGTGGTATTCGCAGGCCAGACTCAATCGGAGTCTCGACAGTCTGGCTGCCGTGTATCGAGCCCGGTAGGAATTCGGCGGAACCCGATCGGGCGCTTCGTCGAGGACTACCAAATCCCCAGCGGCTAGCTTCACGTCAGGCGCTTTGCTTCGCACGAATTGGCCATAGCAGGTCGCGACCTGGTTCCCGAGTTCCATCGACTGAAACCGGCAGGCCTCTATGGCCGTGTTGCAGGACTTCGCTTCAATGATCGATGGCAAAGGCGGCCGAGGACGGCCGCCGCACCGGCCTGACCCACCCCATTCCTGGCCCGATCCCTCGTCGCGACGCTTCCCTCGCTACGCTCGGGACAGGCTCTCGGGATGAAGCACGTTGGAGACGGTCAGCTCCCTCGCTGCGCTCGTTCGAGGCGTGGCACATCCGATTTCTGACGCGATCCCTCACTGCGTATTGGCGCCTCTCCAGGCGTCGTTTCAGCTATGTAGTTTCTCCGGCGGTCCGCAGGTTGGGACATGCCAGAGATCTCGCGGTTCTTCGGGGTGGTGGTACAGATGTTCTTCCGTGACCATATGCCGCCGCATTTCCACGTGCGCTACGGTTCCATGCGCACCAGGATCGGGATTGCGCCGGTGGAACTGCTGGACGGTGCCCTGCCCCCCGCGCCCTTTGGCACTCGTCGCCGAGTGGGCTACGCTCCACCAGGCTGAACTGCTCGACAACTGGGACCGGCTTCGAACCGAACTTTTTAGTCACCGCGTCGAATCGCTCCATTGGAGTGACCCATGCATCCATCTGTTGCCGCCGTCACAGTTGATCCACCGTACGTGCTGCGGCTCACCTTCGACGACGGCACGACCGGCGCGGTGGATGCCCGTATCTGGGTGGAGTACAGCCATGGAATCTTTGCGGAGCTGCGGGATCCTGCCGCCTTCGCACAGGTGTATGTCAATCAGGAGTCGGGAACCATCGAATGGCCCAATGGGGCTGACGTGGATCCCGACACCCTCTATGAGGAGGCGCATCGACCGGCGTGAAGCTCAGGAGACGGGAGGCGGGAACAGCAGGAGACAGGAGAGAGGAGAGAGGAGAGAGGACAGGCTCCAACGGAGTGGATCGGATCTCAATGCCTTTTTCAGCGACACTCCGGCGCTGATTTCACCCCTTGAGACCAGCCGCCCCGCGGACTGATATCAACTCGTGCCAGGAGGCCAGCCCCCTCGCCCCGCTCGGGGATTGGGCTTGGCTCGGCGTGACACACCCGATGCTAGACACGCACCAGGCCGGTTGACCGGCCACCGCCGAGCACAGGCGCAAGACCGGGAACTGCGAAAGCGTGAGCGGTAAGCGGTAAGCGGGCCCGCCAGTCCAGGATCTCTACGCGGAAGTCCCCCTCCCCACGCAGTGGGGAGGGCCGGGGAGGGGACAGCGCCCCCGGCGAGCTCCTATTTCAATCGAGCAGATCCCTCGTCGCTGCGCTCCTCGGGCTGAGGTGCTGCCGGCATGCGTCCCCCTCCCTGCGAAGCGGCGACCGAGCGGCCCTCAGGCGCCGCACTTCGGCGAGTCCTCAGTACGCCTGGACTTTCTCGCCAAAACGAAGGACGGAACTCCTAATCGATGAGTCCCCTTCGCCTCGGCCGCGAGGAAGGGGGGACAGGGGTGAGGCCCGACAGCCAGGCGAGCTCCTATTTCAGTCGAGCAGGTCCCTCGGTCGCTTCGCTTCCCTCGGGATGAGGCGCCTGGAATTCAGCCTCGTCTCACCTCCCTACTCTCTCGTTTCGGGTCTCGAGCCGCCGGCAGTCAATCGAGTCGGGCCCGGGTACCGCGTGTTCCCCTTGATCGCCAGCCACAGCACCCAGTTGAACGCCTCGTCATCCGCCAGGTCCTCGACCCGGAAATCCAGCTTCGACGACTCCACGGCGCCGAGGCCATGGGCCGGGTTCTTCTCGCCGAGGTCGATGGACGGTGTGAGGGCATGGTAGCTCGAGGTATCGGGCCGGTCGCCAAACACCCCGCGGAGCGGCCTGGCGTACGCGTCGAACTGCGACAGGTGTTTGAGATCGAGAATCGATTCGATCGTGGCGAGGACATCGGTCGTGTTGGTGAACCGGTGCCAGACGTGGGGCCGGTTCCAGGCGGAGATGACCAGCAGCGGAGACCGGTGACTGTCGACGTGATCTGGTCCGTCCTGCGCGTCGTCCTCGAGAACGAAGACAATCGTGCTGCTCCAGAACCGGCTGCGGGACAGCGCCTCGACCACGCGGCCCAGGGCCAGGTCATTATCCGCCAGGTAGGCCCGCGGGGTCGGCTTGCCGGCAGCGGCACCTGAAGTGTGGTCATTGGGGAGCCGAAGTATCTGGAGGGCCGGCATGTCCCCGCCTTTTTCCCAGGCGCCAAGCGATTCGAGCCAGCGATCGGCCCGGACCTGGTCCCGGATGTCGAGATCGAATCCGGGGAAGCCACTGTCGGTGTTGGCCTCGAGGAACGGCTTGAGCCCGCGGTACCACGCCGGCACCGGCCCGTCCCGCTTGCCCTCGTCCAGCACAAACTCCCCGAAATTCCGGAACGTGATCCCGCGCCGGTGGGCCAGGTCCCACAGATAGCCGGACGCCGGCTCGGCGGCATCGTCGTCGACCTTCTTGTCCTTGTTGGTCCCCTCGAAATCGTAGCTCCGGCCGCGACCCGAGTAGACCTGGGGCAGCGTCTTCTCGGTATAGTCGGTGGCGTAGGCGGCCGTAGTCCAGTTGTGGCCGTCGGCACTCACCTCGGCGTTCACGAAGAATCGATCGAACACGCCGAACCGCTCGGCCAATGCATGGTGATTGGGGGTCACGGCACGCGGGAAGAAGACCAGCGAACTGTCGCCATCGGCCTTGGGCAGGTCGCCCAGGATCTGGTCGTAGGTCCGGTTTTCCTTGATCACGTAGATCACATGGCTGAACGGCGGCCACGCGCCACCCGACGGATGCAGGTCCCATCCGTTGGCGGTTGCGACCCGGGCTGAAAACCTGTCGAGCGCGGTGGAATCGAGGCCACCAAGCGCCACGATCGACAGGCTGCCGCTGGTCTGATCAAGGGTATAGCTGCGGCTGTCCCGGGCCGGGACACCGGGGCCCCCTCCGAGTGGATTGGGCCCGGTGCCCTTCCCCTTGGCATTGACCACCATCAGCGTGTCGTTCCGGACCGCCAGGGCGGTGGGATACCACTCGACCGGGATCCTTCCGATCAACCGGTTACTGGCAAGGTCGAAGATCGCCACCGCGTTGTTATCGGCCTCGGCCACGTAGAGTCGATGCCCTCCGGGCGAGACCGCCAGCGCATTGGGCGTGCTCCCCTCGGCGGGACCGGACGGTGCGCTGTCCGCCAGTTGAGCCGTCACGGCGCCTCGACGGGTGTCGATCACGGTGACCCGATCGGTGCTGGCCGAGGCGACGAACAGCTGGTCGCCCGTGGCATTCAAGGCAAGGACGGACGGGTGACGCCCCACTGGAATGGTCGACTTCGGAATGAGGACCCCCGCTCGCGGTCGAAAACTCCGCACCTCATAGCCACCCCACGCCGAGATGTAGACGGTACTGTCGGGACCGACCACGACCCCGTACGGATAGCGGCCGGCGGCCAGGTGCTGCACCACCCGCTTGCTGGCGATCTCGATCACGGCAATGGAGTCCGCCAGGTTTTCGGCCACGTAGAGCAGCCGGCCATCCGGCGATAGGGCGAGGCCCGCAGGGTATCGGGAGCCGTCGGCCTTCGGGGCGCGCGGGGCCAGGATGATGCTGTCGGCGAGTGAGGCCGTATCGCCGGCCCAGTTGAACCGATAGACGACGTCCTGGTTGCCGCCACTGACGTAGAGGTGGGTGCCCGTCGGATCGAACGCGAGGCCGATGAAGACTGCCGGCAGCGCGATGGTCTGAACCATTCGCCCGGTGGCCGGCTCGATGACCTGGATTCCCTGGGCGCGGTGGCCGTTGAGGAGGACCACGACCCGGTCGCCCGTAGGTGCGGTGACCATGGCAAGGGGAAAGGAGCCAAGCGGGGTTGAGCGTCCGACCGGATCGAGGCGGGCCCCGGTGGGGAGTCGATGGGCGTCGGCCTGGATTTCGTCGCCGGTGGAGAGATCACCACTGGGAGCGCCCTGGCAGGCGGCGGCGCCGAACGAGACGAGCAACCCGACAACGCGGCAATCGAGCATGGAGGAGAAGCGCGGCACATTCGCGTCCGGGAAGAGAAGGAGGAGTACGATAACGGAGCCGAGCGGTGAGCGGGAAGCGGCGAGGCGGGCCGGGTCGTTCTACCGCCGAACCGGAGCGCGCGAACCAAGGACCGATCTCTCAAGCAGCAGGGTGGGGGCCTTCATTGACCGCAGGAGACTGGAGATAGGAGACAGAAGATCGGACAGGCCCCAAAGGTGTGGATCGGATCTCAATGCCTTTTTCCGCGGCACTCAGGCGCTGATCTCACCCCTTGAGACCGGCGGGCCCGCGGACTGATATCAACTCGAGCCTGGAGGCCAGCCCCCTCGCTCCGCTCGGGGCTTCGGCTTCGCGAGGCGTGACACATCCAATTCCTGACGCCATCCCTCGCTTCCCTCGGGATGAGTGCCTGGAGCAGCCGATGACGGCCGTCCCACCAAGCCTGCCTTATCGACCCTGGGCCAGCCCCAGATCTGCCGCGATGCGGGCCAGACGCCGATCCCGGGTCCAGAGCTGCGCCGGGCTGGCCAAGGCTGTCGCGGCCAGCAGTTGGGCATCGATGTACCCGATGCCCCGCCCCATCAGCTTTCGGCCTTCGATGAGTCTCAGCACCTCAGCATCAGTTGCCGACGGGGCGAACGGCAGATGGGCCAGCAACGCGAGTACCTCGTGTCGGTTGCGCAGATTCCCACAGGCGAGCTCTCCCACCACAAATGGATGGATCAGGACCTGCCCCGATTCCAGCTCGGCCTGGAGCCGGGGGTCTCGGCGCCGGAGGTGGTCGATCCAGACAGAGGTGTCCGCCAGGATCATCAGCGGGCCGGGCGCCGTCGGGGAACGGCCCGCACCCGCGGCTCGCTGCCGCCCAGCTGGGACAGACGCCGGGCGCTTTCCCGGGCGATGAGGGCTCGGAGGCCCTCGTGAATCAATTCCGTGCGCTGCGCCAGGCCGGACAGCCGCTGGGCTTCATCGAGCAGCAGGTCGTCAAGGTTCAGAGTAGTGCGCATGTGGCCTCAAGGAATGGTCTGCATGGAATATACATCAGATGATGCCTGGAACAACGACTCGGGAACTGCGACAGCGTGAGAGGTAAGAGGTCGCCAACTGCGGGAACTGCGACAGCGTGACAGGTAAGAGGTATGAGGGAAGAGGGGGCTCCATTGCCCTCTCGGCTGCGATTCAATCTGAGGGCGCTTTAGCTCCCAGTGCCGAGCCTCGGCTTTAGCCGAGGACAAACCGGTTGCCCCAGGTGTTCGAGCCGCGCAGCGGCGATTTCGGGAGCCGGGACTCTCAGCCCCGGATCCCTACCGCACGCCTTTGGACCAGCCACCCCTCCCTCGCTGCGCTCGGTCGAGGCGTGACACACCCCATTCCTCACGCGATCCCTCGTCGCTGCGCTCCTCGGGATGAGGTGCTGCCGGCATGCGTTCCCCTCCCTGCGAAGCGGGGAGGGGACAGGGGAGAGGACCGGAGGCCCGGCGAGCTCCTATTTCAATCGAGCAGATCCCTCAGTCGCTGCGCTTCCCTCGCTGCGCTCGGGATGACGTGGCCTGCCTGGATCCCAACGGACAGGCACGGAGGCCGGTCCTACCGAGCATCCCCTCTCACCTGTTACCTGTCACCTCTCACCCCCTACCCCACCGCCGTCGGCATCACCTGCACCTGCTCCCGCTTCACTTGCCGCAGCCCATCCTGGATGAAACTGAGCAGTGCCACCCAGGCCACGAACCCGATGGCCACATTCTTGGCATACAGCGGCAGGTTGAGCGGTGAATTCCACAGCATGTGGAGCACCACGGCCAATCCGAACACCCGAAGAAACCGCTTGTCGAGCAGCATCTCGCGAGTCACCGGCCGTCCGGCACGGACCCGCCAGAGCGCGGCACCGACGAGTCCGGTGAACAGCGCGTGGCCGCCCAGCACGCTGAGCACCCCGCGGGTGAAGATGATGTCCTTCATCGCACCGGTGCCGCTTTCGAGCAGCCCCCGTGCAAAGGCGTAGCCGGTCGACTCGAACACCGCGAAGCCGGTGCCGATGGCCGCACCGAGCAGCAGGCCGTTGAGGGTCCAGCGGTAGCGCGGGTTCCGCGCCATCAGGATCAGTGCCAGCAGCTTGCCGCTCTCTTCGACGATGCCGGCGCTCATGGCGCCGAGCCAGT
>JBEPVJ010000091.1:0-7212 GCA_041691095.1 Gemmatimonadales bacterium | reverse complement strand
GGTCAGTGCCGCGGCCAACCGAACCTGATCAAACACCCGCTCACGGCTTTTTCGGGCCGGGTCGGCCAGCACGAACTCCACACCCTCCGCGACAGCATTGCGATACCAGAGCCGGTCATCCGGCAGCCAATTGGCCCGAACTGCGCCCCCGGTCACCAGCGGGTTGGTGTTGTAGACCATCAGCCGCTCGGCGCGGGCATAATCGGCTGCGGTGAGAGCTCGCGGTGTTTGCGCTGCCAGGGGTGCAGCGACGACCAGCATCCCGAGCAACAGGCGATTGCGCATTGGTGAGTCCGGAAGTTGTGAGGTGTGCCCCAATAATAGCGTCCAAACGCCAAGCGCCCCGCCGTCCGAGCCAAATGCTCGAACGACGGGGCGCTCGTGAAGCGAGGGGAGCGCTAGACGACTCGACGACCCTGGATGACCCGGATCACGATGACGATGAGCGCGATGACCAGCAGGATGTGAATGAATCCGCCCATCGCGTAACCGCCGACCATCCCCAGAAGCCACAGGATGATGAGAACCGCGGCAATGGTTTCAAGCATTGGTTGTCCCTTTCAGAGTGCAGGTATTTCGAATATGTGACTCAAGCCGGACGCGGCCCGGGACCGCACCATCCTGCTCTGCCCTAGGTGACGAATACATAATGATTATCGAACACAAACGCCAGAATTCGCCCCCCCTGAATGACCAAGGTGGCTGGCCATCCGGGGCACCCTCATGTACCATAGGACGAATCACACACGTCTGGATCCATTGTTAGCGTACCACCTTGCCGAAGGGTGAGCCAGGCAGAAATGCGTCCCGCTCCGACGTCCATCCCGCCCCGAATCGCGCCTCAAAATTCCCTCGGAATCAGATTGCCGGTCGCGGCCGGGGCCCTTGTCTTGCTGGTGGCCCTGATCCTGACGACCGCAGCCTATCTCACGGTGCGCCAGGCTGCGATGGGGGATGCCACCAGGCGGCTGACTACGCTCTCGGATCAATTCAACGAGACCTTCCGTACCTCGATGGGACAGCTGCGTGGCCAGGTGAAGGACCTCGCGCACCGGGACCCGGTGGCCGACTTCCTCCGCACCTCCACCACGGCGACCCGGCTCGCGGCCCAGAAGGTCATCGAAAATAATGGGACCCAGCGCGAGCAGGTGGCGGTCATCGAGATCAGGGATTCCACCGGCGCGGTCCGGCTGAGCAGCGACTCCGCCACCATTGCCGAGACCTTCCCGCGCCCCGCCCGGCCCGACTCCGGCATGGTCGGCAAGTTCGTGCAGCATAAGGATTCGATCTTCTACTCGCTTGCGGCTTTGGTGCCCGGCCCGCAGGGTGGATACGTGGTGGAGTGGCGGCGGGTAGGGGCCAATACCAGGTCGCGGGATCAGACCTCCAAAATCATCGGGACCGAAGCGGGATTGTATTTCGGGAATTCGGACGGGAGCGTGTGGACCGATCTGTCGGCCGCGGTGCCGGCGCCCCCGATGGAGCTCACCCGGCTCAAGGGTATTCAGACGTACACCCGACCCGGGAATCGCGGGGAGCTGCTGGCCTCCGCGGCGGTGGTGCCTGGCACACCGTGGATCTACACGATCGAGTTTCCTACCCGAACCGTGGTGGAGCCGGCCGCCGCATTCCTCCGGAATATGGCGCTGATCGCGATCCTCTGCGTGACTCTGGGGCTCGTGGCGGCTTGGATATTGAGCCGGCAAAGCGAGCTTCCGCTCCGGCGCCTCACCGGCGCCGCCGATGCCATCGCCGCGGGCGAGGCCGGCAGGCGGGTTCAGCTCTCCCGTCCCGATGAGTTGGGCCGGCTCGGCGCCTCCTTCGACGGGATGGCCGACCAGGTGGAGGAGTCGCGCCAGAAGCTGGAGGACAAGGTCGCCGCGAGGACCAAGGAGTTGAACCAGACGCTGGAGCGGCTGCAGGACGCGCAGGAGTCGCTGGTCCGCCGCGAGAAGCTGGCGATGGTGGGGCACCTGGCCAGTGGTGTAGGCCACGAGCTCCGCAATCCGCTCGGCGTCATGAGCAACGCCGTGTTCTACCTGGAGATGGTGCTCGCCGGCGCGCCGGACAACGTCAGGGAATACCTCGGCATCCTGCGCCAGCAGATCACGCTGTCGGGAAAAATCGTCAACGACCTGCTCGATTTTTCCCGGATCAATCCCGCCCAGCGTCGAAAGACCACCGTCCAGAGCATCGCCGCGACGCAGCTCGACCGGCTGGCGCCTCTCGACGGCGTTCGGGTGGAGCAGGAATTCCCCGCGTCGCTCCCCTGCGTGCACGTCGATCCGGTCCACGCCGGGCAGGTGGTGATGAACCTGCTGACCAACGCGGTCCAGGCGATGGGAGACAAGGGCGGAACCCTCAAGCTTCGGGGGCGGCTCAACGGGGGGAACGTCGTGCTGTTCGAGGTCACCGACACCGGGCCGGGCGTGCCACCAGAAAATCTGGAGCGGGTTTTCGAGCCGCTTTTCACCACCAAGGCACGCGGGATCGGCCTCGGACTGGCGGTGTCGAAATCGCTGGCCCAGGCCAATGGCGGCGACCTCGCGGTGACCAGCGAGCCGGGCATGGGGGCGACATTCATCTTTGCAATGCCGGCGTCCACGGAGCCGGCATGAACCGGCGGATTCTCATCGTTGACGACGACCGGGCGATGGTCAAGACCCTCTGCGACATCTTCTCGCTGCGGGGCTGGGAGCCGCGCGCCGCCTATTCAGGGAAGGAAGCGGTCGCGGCGCAGCGGGCCGACAAGTTCCCGGTCGTGCTGATGGACATCAAGATGGCCGAGTTGGATGGGATCTCCGCCTCCAAGGTCATGCGAACCGAGCACCCCGATCTCAAGATTTTCCTGATGACGGCGCACACGGGTCCCTACTCGGTGCGAGAAGTGGCGCGGGAGGGAACCTATTACCTGCTGCCCAAACCGATCGACATCGCCTCGCTCCTGAGCATGCTGGAGTAGCGGGTCAGCCGGGTAACGCTGGTCGTTCCTTCTCGCTGGCCTGCCCCAGAAATTCTCCGATCGAATGCAGGTCGTCGATGTGATCCGAAAGAATCTTGAGCGTGGCCAGGATAGGCACCGCCAGGAACGCACCGGGAATTCCCCAGAGCCACCAGAAGAGCGCCAGGCCGATGAACTGCGCGACCGGGTTGAGCGACAGCCGGTGGCTCAGCAACAAGGGCGTCGCCACGTTCGCCTGGACGAAGTTGATCAGAAGAAACACCCCGGGCACGGCCAGCGCATGCCCGGTGTCCGGAAAAGTGGCGAGCCCGGCGACGCCCAGGACCACGACGATCACCAGCGCGCCCAGGTAGGGAATGAACTCGAGGACCGCAGCGAGCAGGCCCCAAAGGATCGGAGTCGGCATGTCGAGGAGCCAGAGGGACCCTGCCAGCACCACCCCTTCCGCGACGTTGGTCGCCAGGTTCGACATGAGGTAGGTCGCGACAGCCGCCTCGGTCTCCCTCACGATCCGCACTGCTTTCAGCTTGTCCCGCAGATGAGGCAGGACCTTGATCAGCTTGGCCATGAAGAGGTCGCCGGCCGCCAGCAGGAAGTAGAGCAGTATGATCACTTCCAGGATCGAAGCCAGAAACCGCTGAGTCGAATCCAGCAACCGGCGTGAAATGGAGGCGGATTTCACGACGACTTCCGGCGTCGGGGTCCCGGAGTCGGTCCCGGTTGCCTTATCCACCTGTTCCGCGGTGCGGGTCACCTTCTCGATGGGACGAATGATCTTCTTGAGCTGCCGCTGCGCCGTGGCCAGTGACTGCGGAGCCTTGTCGATCCAGGCCTGCACCGGCCCCGAGAGCTGGTAGACGCCGAGGACGAGAAGCCCGACGATCGTGAGGATCACCACGGCCGCCGCGATCGGTGCGGGAACTCTTGCCCGGCCGAACGTCCGGACCACCGGTGAGAGCAGAAAATTGAGCAGCACGGCAAAGGTGATGGGGATCAGGAAGCTTCGCGCGAAGTACATGCTGTAGAAGACCGCCAGAACCGTCAGGATCGTCAGCGCGAGCGAGCGGTTGAGGCGCGCATCCGGAGGTGGACCGGCCCGGCGGTCGTGGTGCTCGGCCGGAGCCACCTCGAGGGCCTCGGGTGTGATTTCAGGCTCCATCACGGAGCCTTCGGAATCCGGCTGGTCGAGCATGCCCTGCACCTCGCTAGCGGGTGAGTTCGTATCCGGTCTTGAGAAAAGCCACTCCGCCGGACGAGCACCCGATGGTGTACCGCCCCGGGGCCCAGCGCTGTCTCGGCGGAGGCGAGAACCGCTGCCGGAGCAGGATCGACCGGTCACCGGCGGCGACGGTGACCTTCTGAGGACCGGTGTCGCTGATGACCGCGTTCCGCGCGCCAGTGATCCGGCACGAATAGGTGACCGAGCCCACGCCCCGATCGGTGGGGTGATCGAGGAGAGCCACCAGCCAGAGAGACCGGACCTTCGAGGAGGCGAACGTCACGTCGGCCACCGCCTCGTCGTCCGGGCCCGCGTCGGCGCTCTCGTAGAAGGCCGACGTGATGAGCCTGGCGTCGAGCGCGGGAAGATCGGAAGTGCCGGTCAGGTCGAAGTGATCGGCGGCCAGGGTCCTGGTGCCGGCGCGGCACTCTACCCGATAGCCCCCCCGCATCTTCGGTGCACCGAGGGCGCCCATCGGTCCGGTTCCAAGCAGGGCGCGGTCCCGCGCTTCTCCCGCCAGCGAGAACCCCGAGGTGGTGCCCGCCGGATCGATCAGAGTACACCGGAAGGCGGTCGAATCACCGGCCGCGCGAGCGGGAACGCTTGCTTCCGCGTACAGCGTATCGAACCCACCGGCCGCGAACGACTGGGTATATACCGGCGGCCCCGCCGTGCCAATTTTCTTCCCGAAGAATTTGAGCGTAGTGCCGGTGGTGGGCGTAACCGGCGCCTTGCCGTCGAAGATCTCGAAGCTGCCGGCCGCAAATTCGCGCCCTTCGCTGCGGCAGGATACTCGATAGACCCCCGACGGCCAGCTTCCCGGCTGCTCCCAGCCAACACCTTGGGCGTGCACCGACCCGGTCCAGCCCGCCGGAACCTTCCGCTCGATCGAGACTGGACGCAGGGTGCCGTCGGGGAAGGTGTACACGCACTCCACGGTGAACGTCACCGGCGCTGCGACCTCCGGATATACCAGGCCGAACTCGGTCTTTATCCAGCGAGCGGAGCGGCCGTCGAAACGGTTGCCGTAGAGCCGCCCTTCGACCGGCACCCTCCCACCCAGGCTCTGGAAGAATCGGAGGTGGGTCAGCGAGGCGCTCAGCGATCCGATCGCCGCCACCGCCTTGATCACCTTGAAGTCGGTGGTCGCGATGACCTGGCCCTGGTCCTTGCAGGTGACGTGGTAGGCGCCCTCAGGCCATAACCCGCGGTTCGGGGATCCCCAGCCGACATTGTGATAG
This sequence comes from Gemmatimonadales bacterium, assembly GCA_041691095.1. GTDB lineage: Bacteria > Gemmatimonadota > Gemmatimonadetes > Gemmatimonadales > GWC2-71-9 > JABFSM01. The sequence goes on along the minus strand of JBEPVJ010000091.1, from coordinate 1,790 downwards.
GACCCGGTCCACCCCTGCTCGATCACGACCTTCACCACCGGAAGCCGGGCCGCCGAATCGGGTCCCTGGATCTGGCAGGGCACCTCGAACTCGTTGCGTTTGGGCGCCGCCGGATACTCCAACTCCAGCTCCAGGTTGATGAAGCGGGTGCTGAGTGCATCGAAGCTGGTGGCGACGACCCGGTTCTTCCGCTCGGGCACATCTCCCCCGCTCTCGAACAAACGCACCGCCAGGACCTTTCCCTTGAGCAGCCCGAGAGCGGTGGCGGGCTTGTCCGGCGCCTTGCCGCCCGACTTGGCCTGGGGCCTGGCCTCGGGCTTGGCGGCCACCACCGCCGCCCGGCTGATCTCGAAAGATCCGGTGGAAATCACCTTGCCGGCGAACCGGCACTCCACGACGTAGGACCCCGCCTTCCAGGAGCCCGGCGTATCGGACCCGACACCGCCGGCGTGCACCGACAGCTCCCAGCCGGCATCCGCCTGGACCGGAACCACCGCCGTGCCGACCGGGACACCGCCCGGCGCGGTGAACCCACAGTCGATCTTGAGCGAGATCGCCTCCGGCGCCGGGGGGTAGGCCAGGCCGATCTCCGCAAAAATGGACCGCGCCGTCGCGGAGTCGAAGCGGGCCGCATACTGCCGGTCGCGGAGCGACGGCGGAACCTTGCCACCCTCGAAGAAACGCAGCCGGGTGACCCGCGCCCCGAGGGAGGGGATGGCGGCGTTGTCGGATTGACCCGCCAGCGGAGACGCGAGCAGGATAAGCAGAGCGAGCGAAAGACGCATGGAGGCTAAGACGATTCCTGCTCGGACAAACGCACCAGGAGAGCGTAGCGAAGCAATGCGAACTCGGATTGGAGGCCAAGCGCCTTCCGGATACCCATCCGGTGGAAGGAAACGGTCGCGGCGCTGCAGCCGATTTCGTCGGCGATATCGGCGCTGCGTTTTCCCTCGGCGATCAGGTGCACGATCTTCCTTTGCCTCGGCGTGAGCTGGGCCATACCCAGCGCGGCGTCGTCCAGAGTCGGGCGGGTGGTGCCCATCTTGGGGATCCGCTGCGAAACCACTCTCTCGCCTGCCAGCACCCGCCCCAGCACCGCGGTCAGCTCGGGAATTCCGGCATCCTTGGGCAGAAAGCCGTGGGCACCGGTCTGGAGCGAGGCGTCCGCCATGACGCGATCGGCGTGCATGGTCACCACGAGGATCTTCACCTCCGGAAGCTCGGCTCGCAAGTCGGCGATGATCTCGAGGCCGCTCCGGTCGGGAAGGCTCAGGTCCAGCACGATGGCGTCGGGCCGGAGCTCCCGGCAGGAATTCAGAACCTCGGCACCGGTGTTGGCGGTCCCGACGACGTCGAATTGCTCCTGCAAGGCCAGCTTCAGCCCCTCGAGGAGAAGCTGATGGTCGTCCACCAGGAAGAGGCGGGGCCGCCTCCCGCTCATGTCGCCGGCTGGAGGACTCATTCCACGGCCTGCCGAACGGGAAACACCGCCCGCACCGTCGTCCCCTGAGAAGGCTTCGAAGAAATGGTGATGGTGCCGGCGGCAAGGTGCGCCCGCTCTCGCATCCCGATCAGCCCCAGACCATCGGAAGTCCGCCGCGCTCTGGATTCGAACCCGCTGCCAGCATCGGTGACCGCGAGCTCGGTTCGGTCATTGGTCTGGGTCAGTTCCAGCACCGCGCTCTTTGCGCCAGAATGGATCGCCACGTTGCGCAGGGCCTCCTGGGCTATCCGGTAGATCGCGAGTGCCCGTGAGGGCTCGAGCGGCGCCACCCGCTCGGGAAGCCGGG
>JBEPVJ010000090.1:0-7220 GCA_041691095.1 Gemmatimonadales bacterium | reverse complement strand
CTCTTGGGTCTCGGCGTCATCGCGGTTCTGATCGCCGGGGGAGCGTTGGCACAACAGAAGCCCTCGGCCGATTCCGCCACCGCCCCGCGGCTCGCGGCGGGCGACTCGTCGAACCTCAAGGGACCCCGGCAGCCGATCTTCTTCCGGCACGACATTCACGCCGGGCAGCTCAAGATGCAGTGCCAGTACTGCCACTACACCGTCAACCGCGCGACCGAGCCAGGTATTCCGTCCGTGGAAACGTGCATGGGATGCCACCTGGTCGTGAGTGGCAGCGATTCGTCTCACAAGGCCGAGATCAAGAAGCTGCGCCAGTACTGGTCGGAGCGCGCCGACACGACCAAACCCCGGCTCGAATGGGTCAGGATCCATACGCTCGCGCTCCACGTGCACTTCCCGCATATGCGTCACATCAAGGCGATGGGCCCCAATGCGTGTCAGACCTGCCATGGGGACGTGGCCCGGATGCCGCAGGTCTTCAAGGTCAACAACGTGAACAACATGGGCTTCTGTGTGAGCTGTCACCTGCAGCGCAAGGTCACGCGGGACTGCACGGCGTGTCACTACTAGGTAGACGGTACGAGGTAAGCGGCGAGAGGTACGCCGCCCACCTCTCATCAAATCTGGGAGCCTGAATGACCGACGAAACCCAGGGCATCGATCGACGCCGCTTCCTGACCGTTCTCGGTGTGACCGGGGTCGGTACGGCAGCGCTCTCGGGTTGCTCCACCGGGAAAGTCGAAAAACTGATTCCCTACCTGGTTCAGGACGAGGACCAGGTTCCCGGCATCCCGACCTGGTACGCCAGCACCTGCACCGAATGCGCGGCCGGCTGCGGGCTCCATGTAAAGACGCGAGAGGCGCGCGCCATCAAGCTGGAGGGCAATCCGGCCCATCCGGTCAACGCCGGCACGCTCTGTCACCGCGGGCAGGCCGGCCTGCAGGGACTCTACAACCCGGGCCGGACCAGGGGGCCGATGGCGCGGGAGGGATCGGCCCGGAAGGACATTTCCTGGGACGACGCCATCGGGCGCCTCGTCCAGAAGCTGGCCGGGGCCGCCGGGAAAATCGCGGTGATCAGCGGCGCCGGCCCGGGCACTTTCACGGACCTCCTCGCTGCATGGACCGGCGCGGTCGGTGGCAAGCTGGTACGCTACGAGGCCTTCGACCGCGCTCCCGAGCGCGCCGCCAACAAGCGGATGTTCGGCCTGGATGAGCTGCCCCTGTACGACTTCGCCCAGGCTCGCCACATCGTCTCGTTCGGCGCCGACTTCCTGGAGACCTGGGGTCCGGTCATCGAGCAGCAGCGCGGGTTCGCCAAGGCGCATGGGTTCGACGGCACCGGAATGGCCAAGCTGGTTTACGCCGGCCCCCGCATGAACCTCACCGGCATGAACGCCGACGAGTGGCATCCGATTGTCGCCGGCACCGAAGGCGCGCTCGCGCTCGGCATGGCGCACGTCATTGTGTCGGAACGGACCACCGCGCCCGCCGATGTCGGTGCGCTGGCCGCCGGCCTGGCGGAGTGGACGCCTGAAAAAGTGGCGCAGACCACCGGTATGACTACCGAAGCGGTCAAGAAGCTGGCGAGGGAATTCATCTCCGCCAGTCCCAGCGTGGCAGTGGCGGGCGGAATCGGTGCTCAGCACCGCGGCGCGATCGACCTGGCCGCGGCGGTGAACCTCCTCAACTACGTCGCCGGCAATGTGGGCAAGACGGTGCGCTTCGGCGCCGGCCTTTCGGGCACCGACGGCTACGGCGCGATGGAAGAGCTGATCACCGCGATGAACGCGGGACAGATCTCGGTTCTGCTGGTGCACGACAGCAATCCCGCCTATAGCCTGCCCAGGAGTGCCGGATTCGCCGAGGCGATGGCGAAGGTGCCGTTCAAGGTGAGCACTTCGCTCTTCATGGACGAAACTGCCGCCGCCGCAGACCTGCTGCTCCCCAATCATCATGCGCTGGAGCGGTGGGACGATCTGGCACCGCGCGCCGGGGTTCGGGGCCTGATGCAGCCGGTCATGACCCCGGTCTTCAAGACCATGCATACCGGTGATGTGCTGCTCAAGGCTTCGCAGAAGGCTGGCGGCTCCCTGGCGCAGTTCAACGCCCCGACGTTCGAAGCCCACCTCAAGCAGAAGTGGGCCGGCCTTTCCCGCGGCGCCGATGCCGCCCAGTTCTGGCGCGAGTCGCTGGCCAAGGGCGGCAGCTACGACGCTGCGCCCGCGCCGACCGCCGTCAAGCTGGCTGCGGGGGTGGGCGCGATGAGCTGGACCGCGCCGGTCATGGAGGGCAGCGGCGAGTTCGTCTTCTTGCCGGTGCCGTCTTCGCTTTATCATGACGGGCGCGGCGCCAACAAGCCGTGGCTGCTCGAAAATCCCGATCCGGTCACCAAGATCACCTGGGGCTCCTGGATCGAGCTGCACCCGGATACCGCCAAGCGACTCGACATCCGCGATGGCGAGGTGCTGCGGCTCAAGTCACCTCATGGCGAGGTCGCGGCCCCGGCGTACGTCTACCCCGGCGTTCGGCCCGATGTGGTCGCGATGGGGCTGGGCCTGGGCCACACCGAATTCGGCGAGTATGCCAAGGGCCTGGGCGCCAACGCGCTCGACCTGCTCGGCGCCAAGGACGGCGACGGCTTCCTGCCTTACGTGAGCGTCAAGGTCGACATCGAGAAGACCCGCGAGTATCACCAGCTCGCGCGCACCGACGGCACGCCCCGGCAGCTGGGCCGGCACATCGCCGATGCGATGCCCCTGGCCCATGCCGAGAAGCACTACACGATCGAAGAGTCGCTCAAGCAGGTGGGCCAGGAGGAGCACGAGGCCAACACCGAGCGGGAGCGGGAGGCCCTCGGCGGGTTCCGGGAGAGCCAGCTCGAGAAACAGAAGTTCGGGGCGTACGCGGAGGAGCACCCCCGCTGGGGCATGGCGATCGACCTGGCCAAGTGCACCGGCTGCTCGTCCTGCGTCACGGCCTGCTATTCCGAGAACAACATTCCCTGGGTCGGCTATGAGAATGTGACCCGGGGCCGTGAGATGAGCTGGATGCGAATCGAGCGATACTGGGAAGGTGGCCTGGAGCCGGGCGAGGACTTCGGGGCCCGGGTCATCCCGATGCTCTGTCAGCATTGCGAAAACGCCCCGTGCGAGCCGGTCTGTCCGGTGTACGCCTCCTACCACACCGCCGACGGCCTGAACGGCCAGGTATACAACCGCTGCGTGGGCACCCGGTACTGCAGCAACAACTGCCCTTACAAGGTGCGCTACTTCAACTGGTTCCCCTTTGCCAAGCGCGCCTTCCAGGAGCCACTCAACCTGCAGCTCAATCCCGATGTGACCGTTCGGGCCCGCGGCGTGATGGAGAAATGCACCTTCTGCGTGCAGCGGATTCGCGGCGCGCAGCACGCGGCACGAATGGAAGACCGGCCCCTCAAGGACGGCGATGTCGTGACGGCATGCCAGCAGGCCTGTCCGTCGGGCGCCATCGTGTTCGGTAACGTCAACGATCCCGAGAGCCAGGTGGTCAAGGCCAAGCAGAACCACCGTGGGTATCACGTGCTGGAGGAAACCAACGTGCGGTCCAGCATCACCTATCTCGCCAAGGTGCGGGCATGACGGCCATCGTGCACGAACGCGAGCCGCATCTGCCGACGCAGACCCATGCCGAGGTCACCCGCGACGTCCTGGCCACGCTCGGCACACCGAGCCGCGGCTATTACATGGCGCTGTTCGGTGCCATCGCGATGGTACTGGTAGGGCTCTTCACCTTTGTGATGCTGCTCAAAGAGGGCCTGGGACTGTCCGGATATACCCCGCCGGTGATGTGGAGCGTTTACATCACGACGTTCGTATTCTGGATCGGCATCGGCCACGCCGGCACGCTCATCTCGGCGATCTTGTTCCTGTTCCGTTCCCCGTGGCGGACCGTGGTCTACCGGTCCACCGAAGCCATGACGGTTTTCGCGGTCATGACGGCGGCGCTCTTTCCGATCATTCACATCGGGCGGCAGTGGGTCTTCTACTGGCTGCTCCCCTATCCCAACGCGCGGTTCCTCTGGCCCAACTTCAAGTCGCCCCTGATCTGGGACGTCTTCGCGATCACGACCTACTTCACGGTATCCACGACCTTCCTCGTCGTGGGCCTCGTGCCCGACGTCTCCGCCATTCGCGACAAGGTCACCGGCTGGCGCCACAACGTCTACAAGATCTTCTCTCTGGGCTGGACCGGCTCCGACAACCAGTGGCGGAACTACAGCAAGGGGTATTTGTACCTCGCGGCACTGGCCACGCCGCTGGTGCTATCGGTACACTCGGTGGTTTCCTGGGACTTCGCCATGTCGATCATCCCGGGCTGGCACGGGACGATCTTCGCGCCCTACTTCGTGGCCGGCGCGATCTACTCCGGCATCGGCATGGTGCTGACGTTGCTCATTCCGTTGCGCAAGGTGCTCAAGCTCGAGCACATGATGACCGATTACCACTTCGACAACCTGGCCAAGCTTACCCTGCTCACCGGGTCGATCCTCTTCTATGCCTACGCCATGGAATACTTCGTGGCCTGGTACAGCGGGAATACCTTCGAGCAGACGACCTTCTTCCGCCGCGCCTTCGGCCCGATGTGGTGGGCCGGCTGGTCGATGATCATCTGCAACGCCTTCGTCAGCCAGCTCCTCTGGTTCAAGAAGATCCGGACCAACCTGACGTCGCTGTTCATCATTTCGATCTTCATCAACCTCGGAATGTGGTTCGAGCGGTACGTGATCATCGCGTCCTCGCTCAGCAATGATTACCTCCCGGCCGCCTGGGCGGTGCCCGCGGTCACCTGGGCCGACTGGGGCATCCTGATGGGCTCCTTCGGCTGGTTCTTCATGTACTTCCTCCTCTTCGCCCGAACGTTCCCCGTCGTGGCGATCCAGGAGATCAAGGAAATGATTCCCTATCCCCGGAAACACGGAGGAGGGCACTGATGGCTGCCAAGACGGTGCCCGGCGTGCTCGCCTCGTTCGTCCAGGTGGACGCGGCGGTCGACGCGATTGCCGGGCTCAAATCCAGGGGCTTCCGCGATCTGACGGTGTACTCCGCGGCCCCCAACCATGAGATCGACGCCGCGCTGGATCATCCGATCAGCTGGGTGCGGATGTTCACGCTGATCGGTGGACTGGTCGGGGTCACCGCCGGCTTCGCCATGACGATCTGGATGTCGTACGACTGGCCGCTGCTGGTGGGCGGCAAGCCGATCGGCACCCCGGTGCCGTACGTGGCGATCGCGTTCGAGCTCACGGTGCTCTATGGCTCACTCTGCACGGTGGCGGGGATGATCATCCTGTCGATGGCGAAGTCGCTCAAGGGGCGCCCGTACAACCCCAGATTCAGCGACGACCGGATCGGAATCTTCGTGCCCTGTGCTCCCGAGCAGGCGCCCGCGGTCAAGGAGCTTCTGGCCCACGCCGGGTCGGAGGAGGTGACCGTCCATGCGTAGGCTGCTTGCGGCGGCGGCTGCCCTGATGCTCGGCGGCTGCAACTGGTATTACAACACGTTGCCTTCGCCTGACGATCTGGTGAAGGCAGTGCCCTGGTTCGATCACATGGTGAAATCGCCCGCGGTCCATCCCTACCAGCGGGCCGACATTCCCCGTACCACGGTCCCTGGAACAGTGCCGATCACCGGCGGCGAGCCCAACGATTCTGCGCTCTTCAAGAGCGGGAACCCGTCGCTCGCGGACAAGCTGGTCAACCCGACCGACGCAGCGGCTACCCTGGTGCAGGGCGACACGCTCTTCCACACTTTCTGCGCCGTCTGTCACGGAACCGCCGGCGCGGGAGACGGCACCGTCGGGCCGCGGGTCGGTGCGCCATCCCTGCTGACCGACAAGGCGCGGGCCTATTCCGACGGTTACCTCTACAGCATGATCCGGTACGGGCGGGGCGTGATGCCTCGCTACGGAGACAAGGTCTACCGCCACGAGGATCGCTGGGCCATCGTGAACTACGTGCGCAAGCTGCAGCGCGACGGCGCGGGAGGGTCCAAGTAAGATGACCACACTGGATCTGGACCAGCGGCTTCGCACCCAGTCGATCACCGGGCGCTATTCCTTCTTCGTCATGGGCGGCTCCATCCTGGCTCTGGTGGGCATCGCCCTGTTCATCCTGGCGCTCACCGGTGGGCATGGCCTGAGGGCGTGGCACGCGTTCCAGGCCGACTGGATTTATTTCACCGGGCTCAGCATTGGGAGCCTGGCGCTGGTCGCGGCCCACAAGATCGCCAACGCCAAGTGGTCCGGTGTGATCATCCGGTTCTCCGAAGCGACGGTGTATTTCGGCATCGTGTCCATTGTCGCCGCCTTGCTGATCTTCACCCTCGGTTACGAGTCCATCTACGGCCCGATGACCGCGCAGCTGTCAGCCTTCTCTCCCGGCAAGGCGCTCTGGCTGTCCCGGGGGTTCATGGCAGGACGGGTCATCGTTGGATTGATCGCGCTGTACACCGTGGCCTGGCTGCTGGTGCGCTCGGATGTGCTTCCCGACATGGCCGCAGTCAAGGATGGTGTGGGGGACGGCCGCCGGCCATTGTACGACCAGTGGACCGCCAGCTTCGATTCCTCACCGGCCGGCCTGATCGCCAATGAGGCACGAATCCACCGCCTGGCACCTCTCTACGTCGTGCTGTATGCGCTGGTGGCCACCATCGTCGCGTTCGACGGCATCATGGCTCTACAGCCCCACTGGTTCTCCAACCTGCTGGGCGGCTGGTACTTCATGGGCTCATTCCTCGGCGCCCACACCATGCTGGCACTGCTCATGTTCTACGGCCGGCGCCAGCTCGGCATCGTCGATCTGGTTACCCCAAAGCAGCGTCACGATCTCGGCAAGCTCTGCTTCGGCTTCACGGTGTTCTGGGCCTACCTGATGTGGGCCCAGTTCCTGGTCATCTGGTACGGCAACATGCCGGAAGAGACCGGATTCGTGTTCGCCCGGCTCTGGGGACCATGGCGTCCGATCGGGACGACCGTCCTGATTGGCATGTTCCTGATTCCGTTCTGGGGGTTCCTCTTCGTCAAGGCGAAGAAATCTCCCTTCTTCCTGTCGCTTTTTTCCCTGATCAGTCTCTCGGCGCTCTGGCTCGAGCGCTATCTGCTGGTGACGCCGTCGGTCACCGTGGAGGCTGGGCCGGTCTTCGGGCTTCCCGAGGCCGGGCCGCTGCTGGCGTTCCTGGGC
>JBEPVJ010000089.1:0-7270 GCA_041691095.1 Gemmatimonadales bacterium | reverse complement strand
GGAGCATCGCAGCGAAAACACTTGGACCGAGGCGCATGGGAAGTCCCCTGAGCGGCACGTTCGGAAACCCGAGTTGGATGAGAATGCGGTAGTCTAGCGCCCGTTTTCGTCGTGGGCCAGTCAGGTGTACAATGGAAACGCCCCGCCGAGCATCCGGCGGGGCGTTCCTCTCACAATTTTGCGAGGGGTTACGGGCGGTCGAATTACACAAGACAAAACGGGCACACCGCCGGATTAGGAGTCCGTCTGCGTACCCGCGTCTATCGGCGCAAACTGCCGATCGGCCGTATTTTCGGACAGGGATGTCCGCCTGTCCGGTGACCCAGACAAATGTTGGCCTTGTTTGAACCAGCCACGGGATCAATATCCAGGAGAGACCGATGCGTAAGCTCGCCGTCTTTAATAATGTGAGCCTGGACGGCTACATCGCAGATTCCAAGGGGGATATGAGCTGGGCCCACCGGCAGGACGCCGAATGGGCTGCCTTTACCGCGGAAAATTCCAAGGGCGACAGCGCGATGCTGTTCGGGCGGGTCACCTACGACATGATGGCTGGTTTCTGGCCGACCCCGGCCGCGGCCCAGTCCCTTCCCGATCTCTCGCGGCGCATGAACGAGGCCCAGAAATACGTAGTCTCCCGAACCCTCACCCGGGCGGATTGGAACAACACCAAGCTCATCAAGGACGACCTGTCCGGCACCGTCCGCAAACTCAAGGCGGAGCCGGGCCCGGATCTGGTGATATTCGGGAGCGGGACCGTGATATCACAGCTCACCGAGGATCGCCTGGTCGATCAGTATCAGATCATCGTGGTCCCAGTGGTATTGGGCGGCGGGAAGCCGATGTTCGCGGGCGTCGGTAACAATCCGCAGCTCAGGCACATCAAATCCCGGAGCTTCACCAACGGGAATGTCGCCCTCTGGTACGAGCTCGTACCTTAGCAGGACCAGTCGTGCTACCTTACCCCCCGAATCCCAACCAACCCGGTATCGAACCTGAGAGGTCTCCATGCGTTCCGTCAACGTCATCGCCGCGCTTGCCCTGTTGCCCCTTGCCGCCGCGCCCGTGGCCGCCCAGAAGGTCGTCATCTCGCAGGCGGCGCTCATCGAGGTGGTGCAAACCCATAAGGCTTCGGTGCTGCGCTACATCGACGCCGCGCCCGACTCAATGCTTGGATTCCGTCCAACCCCGGGCGTCCGCAACTTCGCCGAGCAGATCGATCACGCTGCCGGAAGTGATGCGCTGATTGCCCACCTGGCGATCACTGGCTCGACGGAGGTTCCCGCGTTGGGCGATTCGGCGGTCTACCTCCACAACAAGGCCGCGCTCCGTACCTATGCCATCGCGGCGATGGATCATACCATCGCAATGCTCCAGGGCGTCAGTGATGCCGCGATGCTGGAGCCGATCGTCCAGTTCGGGAACAAGGTAACGCGCGCTCGTGCGCTCATGGAGCTGCTCGATCACTTCCCCTGGACGCTGGGCCAGACCGTGCCCTACCTCCGGCTCAACGGAGTCGTGCCGCCGGCCTATAGCCCGTTCTAGTCGTCGAGTGAGGGGGCTCGCCCTGGCTTTCGCCAGGGCGGGCCTACTTCACCAGCGTGTTGAATACCAACTTGAAAGTCCCGTGAGTCTGGGAACGCATCTGGGCTGGAAACCCGATCATCACCACCCGGCCATCGCCGAGCTGCGCGGAAAGCATTGCCGCCTTCTTCGATATCAGCTGTTCTCCCACCAGCCATCCGCTCTGGAGCAGGTCGCGGTCCAGAAAGGTCACGACCGGAACGACCTGCTCGTTGCGATCGCTCGGCACTACCTCATAGGCCTGGCTCTGGCCCAGGAACACCACCACGCCCTCGTCCGGCATGCCATACGCCAGCGGATTCCGGTTGTCGAACCTGACTCGAATCGTCGAGCCGGGGCTCCAGAATTGTCTTGAATTGACGCCGCTCAGGACGTTGCGAACCGGTATCCCGAATTTTTCCATGGGGAGGGATCCGGCAGCGTCGAATGTCACCAGCGTGCCGCCCTTCTCCACGAAGCTCTTAAGCGCGGTGATACCCTCGGCCCCCAGTGCGCTCCGGTACTCGGGCGGGGTGGACTCGAGATAGCTCTTCGCCGCTCCGGTATCGGCCGGGCCCACCAGCGTCCCGACGTAGTCGTCCGGAACGATGATCACGTCGTACTTCTGCTCCAGCTTGCCGGCCTTCGCCTCGGTGTCGCGGAGCTCGCTGAACGGGAAGCCCCAGGTCTCCAGCATGAACTGGGTCCACCCCTGGTCCATGTTGCCACCGTAGTAGCGATTGTACATGGCCACGCGCAGCCGCTTGAGCGGGTGGCTTCCCGCCGACAGATCGGCGGCGGCGGGCGCGAAGTCGACACCGGTAACCCGCGCGGCATCAGCCACCAGCGCCGCCGGCGCCGACCCATCAACCAGGAAGTCTCCGGGGCGCGCGTCGTCGGACATCGAGTCCACTCGGCGTATCGCCACGCCTTTGTCGAGCAGCAGGTTCACCGCACGAAAGGAGTCATTGAGCCGGCCGTCGAGCAGGTATCCGTTGCGCCCCTTGCTCACCGTGCCGGCCGGCTGCACCAGCTCGGTCAGCTTGACCATCGGGGCCTTGACCGGATCGTCAACCGGGTCGGCCCGCACGCCCATGAATTCATCCATGGTGTCGGTGCTCATGTCGTACGGTGCGATCGGGGTGCCGTCGGTATTGTGGGTGTAGCTGTTGTCGGGATAGAAGGTGCGGCCCAGCAGCCAGCGCACCACGCCCATCTTCGGCTGGGCCATCGTCACGATGTAGCTGCCGGCACCGTATGCCCTACCATCGTGCACGAAGTTCTCCGAAGCGCGCTGCACCTCCACACCCTGCCCCAAGAGCTTGTTCACCATCTTCATCGCGGTGAGCCGGTCGTGCTGCTCGATCGGAATCACATACGCGGCCGGTTTGCCCGCAGCCCCGCGCTCGGTCTGCCGCTTGGCCTTGAGCCAGGCGTTCTGAAGTACCGTCTCCCGGTTACGCGCTGCCAGGTCGAGGACCGCCCAGGCCGCGGTCTTCTGGCGGTCCACGATGTCCCGCAGACGCCACCAGCCGCCTTTCCACGGATCGGGGAAGGTGGTCTGCTCTTCGTACTTGGGAAGCGCGTAGTCGCCCTGGAGCTGGTCACCGTGAATGAACATCGGGGTGGCCAGCCGCGCGCTGGCCGATTCGGTCAGCATCCCAGCGATGTTGTGGAAGGGAGTGATCCAGTGGAACCCCATGTGGCCCCAGCCGGAATAGACCGCTGCATTGATGACTCCGGACAACCCCTGCTCTTCCTCCTTGTAGGCCATATGCGCGCCATACCAGGACAGCTCCCGCCACACCAGCGGATCGGCGGAGGGCCGGATCGGCTCGGCGTACGGGGGCAGGACGATGCGTGAGCCATAGGAGCCCTGGTGATGATGGTCGACGTAGGCCTCGGGCTTCCATTCGCGGAAGAGAATCTTCCCCATGTACTGCGCCTCGACCATGTTCGCCATGAACGCGTCGCGGTTATTGTCGTGGCCGACGTACTTCTGATAGAGCGAGGGGTAGTCGGAGCCCTCATACTTGGTGCCGACGTACTTGTTGTACCAGTCCGACACCATGATCTCACCGTCGGGATTGAGCGATGGCACCATAATCGAGATCACGTTGTCCATGATTCGCTGGGTCTCCTCGTCGGTGCGGCTCGCCAAGTCGTAGATCAGCTCGGGCGCCATCTGGCTCCCGCCGATCTCGTCCGCATGCATCGACATCGACTGCACCACAATCACCTTTCCATCTGCCACGATGCGCTTCAGCTCGGCTTCGGGCACCCCCCGCGGATCGGTCAGCTTCTGATTCATCACGCGGAGCTCTTCCAGCCTGGCCAGATTCTTGGGACTCGAGATGAACACCGCAAGAAACGGATTCCCCATGGTGGTGGGTCCCATGTTCACCACCTTGATCCTGGGACTCTCCCTGGCGAGCTGAGTGTAGTACTCCACCATCTTTGCCCAGCCGGCCATTTTCCGGTCTGCGCCCATCCGGAAGCCAAAGAATTTTTCAGGACTGGTGACCTGGGCGCCGAGCGATCGAGGGATGGAAGCAATGAGGGCGGCGCCGAAGGCAAGGCGATGCAGCGTGAGGAACAACCTCATCAGGATAGCTCCGAAGCGGTGTTGGCAGGGGTGAGGCGACCGGTGAATCTACTCGCAAATACCGACCGACGGGCGCGTCAAGTGGGCAAGCGCCAATTGCATCGCGCGATTCCCTGCCACTTCCACCAGGCGATTCACGAAACACCAGCCCCAGAGGTTCGTACGGAAAAAGGACCTCGACGCCGGTGAGCCGTACAATGCTTCGCTGCCATCTATCTCTCGTCCTGACCGCATCGTCGCTGCTGTTCGCTTCGGTAACGCGAGCCGCGGCGCAATCCGAGCCGCGTATCGTCGGGCCAGGGGTCATCTCCACCCAGGCCGAAGAATTCAAGGCCACGGTCGCGCCCGGCGGCGGAACGCTGCTCTATACAATCACCGACCATCTCTTTCGTCACATGACGATACTGCAGTCGGCCTGGCGGGGAGGTCGGTGGGCCGAGCCGAAAGTCGCCACGTTCTCGGGCATCTGGCGCGACGGCGACCCCGCCTTCTCCCCCGACGGAATGTCCCTCTACTTCATCTCCAACCGTCCTCTCCCTGATGATTCGCCCGGGACCATCCGCCGGGATTTCAATATCTGGAGGGTGGCGCGTCACTCCGATGGCTCCTGGGGAGCCCCCATCGCGCTGGGCCGCGAAATCAACACCGACAGTTCCGAGATGTCTCCCTCCCCCGCGGCGAGCGGCGCACTCTACTTCGGCCGAGGCCCCCGAATCCTTCGCGCCTCCCGGTCCGGCGCCGGGTTCGGACCCGCCGAGGCGCTTCCCTTTGTCGAGGGCGCCGGAGACCCGGCCGTTGCGGCGGACGAACGAATGATCATCTTCGACGCCGACGGCCCGACTCCCGGGGACGGCGACCTCTTCGTAAGCTGCCGCAACGCGACCGGGTGGGGCACGCCGAGCCGTCTGGCCGAACCGGTCAATTCCAGTTTTCAGGAGGGAGATCCGGCACTCTCGGCCGATAGCAGGACGCTCTACTTCTTCAGCGAGCGCTTCCAGCGCGCCCCCGACCGGGCACCCCGAGCCCACCGCGCCACGTATGGGGAAGCCCTGAAGGAAGCGACGGGCAACATCTACAACGGCTCCAGAAACCTCTACCAGGTGGCGCTGGTCCCGGCTCAGTGCCCGGCGGGACCGTAACCCGCGACGATCGCGGAGAGTTCCGCCGTGGTCGGCACCGCAATGCCATGGGCCCTGCCGCCTCGGAGAATCGGCCCCGCAATGGCGTCGAGCTCAGGGGCGCGTCCCGCCGCGACATCCTTCTGCATGGAGCTCCGGAGGGCTGCCGGCATGTTGCGCAGCATCTGGACAGTCTCCCCCGCATCCACCTGGGCGCCCTCGGCCCGGGCCACCGCGCAGGCCTCGCGGGCCGCCGCTTCGAGCTGGGCGGCCAACTCGGGGCGGTCGCGCACTTCGCCCAACGGGAGACCCGAAGCGGTGGTGGTGAGCGCCATCGGCGCCAGCATGACCAGTTTCTTCCAAAGCAGCGTTCGCTCGTCGGGGTCGAAGCGGCACTCGCAGCCGAACCGGCTCAGGGCACCGCTCGCCCAGGAAAGCCCGACCTCACCGGCCGCCGCGAACGCCAGCCTCGCGAAGGGGGAGCGCTGGACGATCCTGCCAGGCGCCACCCGCTCCACCTCGCAGGCGATGGTGCCGGGAATGACCCGGTCCGCCCCGAACCTGGACCGCAACAAGGCAATGTGATCCACCCCATTGAGCAGCGGCACCACCAGACCTGCCAGTGATGGATCGGGTATCTCTTCCAGCCCTTCTGCGAGGCTGGTCGCCTTGGTCGTCACCCAGAGAACGTCCACCTCGTCTTCCAGCTTTCCCGCCGATTTCACCGGTCCGCTGACATTTCCCAGAGGACTCTCGAGAGTCAGGTGATCGGGATAACCCGGGATGGCTGCCGGCCGGAGCAGGAGAATCACCCGCGCACCGGCACTCGCCAGAACAGCGCCCACCAGTCCGCCGACACCGCCGGCGCCGAGAATCGCGTGGGTCTCACGTCGGGAAGTGCTCATGCCTGCCGATCGGTCGAGGAGGTCATCCATAACGATGCTGATGGTGCTCCTAAACTACTGTCTGGAGGACGCCCGCGTTGTGGGGTACATTCGTCTCCCATGAAGCCCACATTCGCGGCAGTCTTCGCCCTGCTCTGCGCCGGCACCCTCTCGGCCCAAACCCCGGTCTACACGCCCGGCATGCTCAAACCCAACCAGCAGCTCGCCCACGACATCTACAAGGAGCTGATCGAGATCAACTCCGGCGATGTAACCGGCAAGGTCACCCCGGCGGCGACGGCAATGGCGAGGCGGCTCAAGGAAGCCGGAATTCCCGACTCCGACATCTTCGTGGGAGGTCCGCGTCCCGACAAGTTCAACGTCGTGGCCCGGATCCGCGGGCGGAACACCGGCCGCAAGCCGCTGCTCCTGCTGGCTCACATCGATGTGGTCGAAGCCCTCAAGGCCGACTGGTCGGCCGATCTCGACCCCTTCGCCTTTACCGAGCGCGATGGCTTCTACTACGGCCGAGGCACCGCGGATGACAAGGCGATGGCCTCGATCTGGGTGGCCAACGCCTATCGGCTCAAACAGGAAGGATACGTCCCCGACCGGGACATCATCATCGCCCTGACAGCGGACGAGGAGAGCGGTTCGGCCAATGGGGTCGACTGGCTGCTCAAGAATCATCCCGACCTGGTGAACGGCGCACTGGTCTTGAATGAGGGCGGCGGCGGGACACTGCGGAATGGCCAGCGGCTCTTCAATACCGTCCAGGCCACCGAGAAGAACTACGCCGATTTCACATTGCACGTCACCAACCGGGGGGGCCATTCTTCGGTGCCGCGCGCCGACAACGCGATCTACTCACTGGCGCGGGCGCTCGACAAGGTGTCCGCCTATCAGTTCCCCATCATGCTGAACGACGTCACCCGAATGTTCTTCACCCGAAGCGCCGACCAGGAGACGCCGGCCATGGGCCGCGCGATGAAGGCACTGGTCGCGAACCCCAAGGATCAGAGCGCAGTGACGGTAGTGACGGGAGACCTGCGCTACAGCTCGATGCTCCGAACCACCTGCGTCGCGACCATGCTTTCAGG